>JBEIPT010000300.1:0-4786 GCA_040376895.1 Lysobacteraceae bacterium
GAGCCCCTTTTCCATCTGCATCAGGCAAACGCCCGACTCGGTGTCACCCGCTTCGATGGCCCGCTGGATCGGTGCGGCGCCTCGCCAGCGCGGCAGCAAGGAAGCATGGACGTTCCAGCAACCATGGCGCGGAATCGCCAGCACCTTGCCAGGCAGAATCAGGCCGTACGCCACCACCACCATCAGGTCCGGTGCGAGGTCCCGAAGCTTCTGGCGATCGGCATCCTGCTTGAAGTGGTCAGGTTGGTACACCGGAATCCCGGCCGCCAGAGCACGTACCTTGACCGGACTCATGGTGAGCCCCCGGCCGCGGCCGGAAGGACGATCGGGCTGGGTGTAGACCCCGACACAGGTTTGGCCGGAGGCTATTACGGCATCCAGGCAAGGCACCGCAAACTCGGGCGTGCCGGCAAAGACAATACGAAGCGGGTTGGAAGAAGGCATCCGGACATCTTGCCAGAGGTGCCCGTGACATGCCCTCACAATTGCATCATGACGCGCTCGGCCGGAAACGGTACAATTTCGGTCCTGTATAGACCGGATGATGTTTGCACCATGCTGCGTGTGTCCAAATTGACTGATTACGCAACGGTTGTGCTGGCCGCCATGGCGGAAGCGCCAGCGCATCTGCATGCGGCGTCCGGCCTGGCCGAGCGGACACGGCTCGAAATGCCGACGGTCAGCAAGTTGCTCAAGCAACTGGCTGCAGCCGGTCTGATCGAGTCGCGGCGCGGGGTCAATGGCGGGTACCGCCTGCTTCGCGCCCCGGTGGCCATCACCGTGCTGGAAATCTACGAAGCAATGGAAGGCAAACTCGCAATGACCGATTGCGCCGAACATCCGGGCGCCTGCCAGCGCGAAAGCCACTGCCAGGTCCAGCAGCAGTGGCGCAGGATTTCCAGTGTCATCGCCCGGGCCATGGCCGACATGACGCTGGCCGATCTGCATCAACCGCAGGCGGTGCCAATGCGTGGCAAACAAGTGCCGGTCAAGGTCGCACTGGGCTGAGGGACAAAAGAATGAACACAAGCGTTGAAGAACTGATCGGCAATCGCCGCTACGAAGCCGGTTTCAGCACCGATATCGACACCGAGATCCTGCCGAAAGGTCTGGACGAGGGTGTGGTCCGCCAGATCAGTGCCAAGAAGAACGAACCCGAGTGGCTGACCGAGTGGCGCCTCAAGGCGTATCGGCATTGGTTGACGATGACGCCGCCCGATTGGGCCAAACTCCAGGTGCCGAGCATCGACTTCCAGGCGCTCAGTTATTACGCGGCGCCCAAGAAGAAATTCAAGTCGCTGGACGAGGTTGACCCGAAACTGCTGGAAACCTACGACAAGCTGGGTGTGCCGTTGCATGAGCGCGCGCGGTTTGCCGGAGTCGCCGTGGATGCCGTGTTCGATTCGGTGTCGGTCGGCACGACGTTCAAGGCCGAACTGGCAAAAGCCGGAGTCATTTTCTGCTCGTTCTCGGAAGCGGTGCACGAACATCCGGAGCTGGTCCGTCAGTACCTCGGTACGGTCGTGCCGACCAGCGACAACTATTTCGCCGCGCTCAACTCGGCGGTGTTTTCGGACGGCAGCTTCGTGTTCGTGCCGAAAGGCGTACGCTGCCCGATGGAACTCTCCACGTACTTCCGCATCAACGCACGTGATACCGGGCAGTTCGAACGCACCCTGATCATCTGCGAGGACGGTGCCCAGGTGTCCTACCTCGAAGGCTGCACGGCGCCGATGCGCGACGAGAACCAGCTGCATGCAGCGGTGGTTGAACTGGTGGCGCTTACCGATGCCAACATCAAGTATTCGACCGTGCAGAACTGGTATCCAGGCGACGAGAATGGCGTCGGCGGCATCTACAATTTCGTGACCAAACGCGGCGAATGCCGCGGTGCCCGCGCCAAGATCTCATGGACGCAGGTCGAGACAGGCTCGGCGATCACCTGGAAATATCCGAGCTGCGTGCTCATCGGCGATGATTCGGTGGGTGAGTTCTATTCGGTGGCGCTCACGCATCATCGGCAGCAAGCCGACACCGGCACGAAGATGATCCACGTCGGCCGCAACACCAAGTCGAAGATCATCAGCAAGGGCATCAGTGCCGGCCACGGCCAGAACACCTATCGTGGTCTGGTTCGTATGGGGAAGGGCGCCGCTCAAGCGCGCAATTACACCCAGTGTGATTCGTTGCTGATCGGCAAACAGTGTGGCGCCCACACGTTCCCGTATGTGGAAGTGCGCAACCCGACCGCCATCGTCGAGCACGAAGCGACCACGTCGAAGATCAGCGAGGACCAGCTGTTCTATTGCCGCGCGCGAGGAATCGGCGAAGAAGATGCGGTGTCGCTGATCGTCGACGGCTTCTGCAAGCAGGTCTTCCGGGAGCTGCCGATGGAGTTCGCGGTCGAAGCCAAGAAGTTGCTCGAAGTGTCGCTCGAGGGAGCGATCGGATGAGCATGCCGAAGTTGCTGCGCACCGCCTATCTGGCGGAGCTCGCGAAGGCCACCGAAGCGCGTGCCGCGGCAATGCCTGATGCCGAGTTTCGGCATCTCGAACGGGCGCACGTGATCGCCCAGCGCTACACCTTGCAGCATGCCTGGACCCACTGTCTGATGCTCGCGTACGGCTGGCGTCGCCGCGATGCACGCGAGATCGGCGGTCAGCTCTTGCGCCTGCCGGCTGCATTGCTGATGTCGAACATCTGGGTGCCGCCCGGCAATACCGGCGGTGCCAACGTCAGTGCGGTGCAGCCCATGCCCGTGCCCGATGACCTCAAGAACCTGCTTGTTGGCCCTTACTGAATCCATTCTGGTGAATCGAACATGTTGACCATCGAAAACCTCCATGTCCGCGTTGCGGGCAAGGAAATCCTCAAGGGCTTGAACCTGCAGGTGCAGGCGGGCGAAGTACACGCGATCATGGGCCCGAATGGCGCCGGCAAGTCGACACTGGGTTATGTCCTGGCAGGTCGCGATGGTTACGACATCACTGAAGGCCGGATCCTGTTCAACGGCGAGGATCTCACTGCGCTGGAGCCTGATGCACGTGCCGCAGCGGGTGTGTTCCTGGCATTCCAGTATCCGGTCGAAATTCCCGGCGTGAACAACACCTACTTCCTGCGTGCCGCGCTCAATGCGCAGCGGAAGGCGCGAGGCGAGCCCGAAATCGATTCGATGAACTTCCTCAAGCTGGTTCGCGAGAAGCTCAAGGTCCTGCACCTCAAGGACGAACTGCTCAATCGCGCGGTCAACGAAGGTTTCTCCGGCGGCGAAAAGAAACGCAATGAAATCTTCCAGATGGCGTTGTTGGAGCCGAAGCTCGCGATCCTCGACGAAACCGACTCCGGTCTCGACATCGATGCGCTGAAGTTGGTGGCCGAAGGCGTCAACGCCCTGCGTTCGGCGGAACGCTCGTTTGTCGTGATCACGCATTACCAGCGCCTGCTCGATTACATCGTGCCCGACGTCGTCCATGTGCTCGCCGACGGCCGCATCGTCCAAAGTGGCGACAAGGATCTGGCGCTCAAGCTGGAAGAACACGGGTATACGTGGATCCGCGAACGCAAGCGCGAAGAACAGGCGGCATTGTCGTCATGAGCGGCCTGCTGGATGAACTGCTGGCGCATCCGCTCGACCGCAGCGAGCAGAACCGCCTGAGTGCGCGGGAGCGACTCCGTGCGATCGGTCTGCCCGACGCCCGGCATGAAGGCTGGCGTTACACGCCGGTGCGTTCGCTGCTGACCCGGTCACTCCATGCGCCGGAAGTGGACCCCGAAATCGAGGTACCGGAATTGCCGGAAGACCTGATCGAGGATCTGGAGGCGCTGGAGCCCGACTTCATTTATGTCGATGGTGTGATGCAGGAAGCCGAGGAAGAAGGCGAGCACGACGACGAAGAGTTCGAAGAGCGGTTCGACAACTTCGAGGACATGCCGGAGTTCGACGAGCCCGATCTGGATCGTGCGCAGCCTTACAGCCGGTTGCACCCGGACTATCTGGACGACGGTTTCGAACTGGCGAACATCGCGTTCAACCAAGGTGGCCTGGTGCTCGACATCGACGCGGAAGCCGGCGTCGAGGATGGCGTCGACCCGGATGCCGAACAGACCCTCGTGCTCGCCTACGTTTCCAGCACCGAACCGGCGGGTTTTCCGCATGTGCGTCACCGGATTCGTGTGGGTGCCGGGCAATCGCTGACGCTGGTCGAACACTTTCTGCACGAGGGCGACAGCAAACAGGCGCTGAATCTGGGCCACGAAATCGAACTCGAAGCGGGCGCCACGTTGCGCTGGGTTCGAATGGGCGACATGGGCGAATCGAATCAGTTGCTCGGTTTTGCCAGGCTGCGATTGGATGCCGGTGCCAGTGTGCATCTGTATGAACTCACACGAGGCGCCGGGCTGTATCGCCAGGCGACACAAGTCGACCTCAGCGGTGTCGGTGCACGATGTGAAGCGACCGCGGTGTTGGCCATCGACGGTCGGCGTCATGCCGACCTGCAGTGGCGAGTCGACCACCGCGCCCGCGATACCAGCGCCGACCTGAAGATGCGGGGCCTGGTGTCGGGGCGCGGCAAGTTGTCGGTGGGCGGCAGTCTGATCGTGCATGCCGGTGCCGACGGCACCGATACACGCTTGAGCAACAAGAACCTCCTGTTGTCCGAACATGCCGAAGTGAACACGAAGCCGGTGCTCGAGATCGACGCCGACGAGGTCAAGGCGGCGCACGGTGCAACCGTCGGTCAACTCGATGAACGCGCACTGTTCTACCTGCGTTCGCGTGGCCTGC
>JBEIPT010000189.1:0-7145 GCA_040376895.1 Lysobacteraceae bacterium
CGTTGCGCGCCTTGGCTACCGCGAGCAATCGCCGCAGGATGCCGTGGCCAAACAGGAACAGCAGGATCGGGCCAAGGTAGATCGGCAGGAATGCCCAACCGGCCGTGGTGGCATTGCCGACCGCGCCGTAGAAGGTCCATGACGTGCAATAGACACCCAGTGCGAGGCTATACACCAGCACCCGAAATCGCGGCGGAAGGGGGCGGTTCTGACGGTCGCCAAACCACGCTATGCCAAACAGGAAAGCCAGATAAACCAGGGCCACCAATAGCAGTGTCGGGCCGGTGAACATACTGGTCAGGCCTCAGGAATCGAGGGTTGCGAGCGTAGCAACTTGACTGCAGTCGTGGTCAGTTTGACCGGCGTTTCCGCCGCAATCGGACCGGTCCACGCGCATCGCGGATATTGACCGCCAGACCATCCTGCACCACTTCCAGTCGGCCTTCTTCGGCCAGTCGGGCAGCAATTTCGCGAATCGGGCGCATCAGGTCCCGCCATTCGACGCGCAGATCCTCGCCCAGCAGCCGCGCAGTTTCGGTCGGGCAAATGCTTGAATCGTCCAGTCGCGCATCCAGCATTTCCACGAGGCAATCGTGGATCACCCTGCTGAGCGAGTCGTCTGGAATTGAGCGGGTACGGTAGGGCATCACCGAGCACGATATCAGAACCTCAACCGGCGGCCATTTCGGTTGTCCCGGTTTGCGCGCAGTTTCACAATCCTTCGCGGGTTTCTTCGCTGCATCCGGCCTTGTTCGCCACCGACCTTCCCGATAACGTCCGGCGACCCGAATGTGAGCCTTGCCGATGGCCTTTACCCAAGCCGCACCCGTACTCGCGAATCCTTACCTCGACGACCGCATGCTGCGGTCGCTGGTCAAGCGGGTATGTCCGGCCAATCAGCTCGGGGGCCTGGAGCAGGTGCTGACGGAACTCGGTGATGTGATCGTCACCGACATCGAACCGAGAGTGCAGCGGGACTACCGATTCACCCCGGAGTTGACGCACTTTGATGCGTATGGCAATCGAGTCGACCAGATCACCCTGTCGCCCCATTGGAAACAAGGCAAGGCCTTCGCCGCACATTGGGGTTTGGTCAGCAGCGGGCACGACCCCCGGCTTGCGCAACACGCGCGACTGCACCAGTTCACGCGGATCTATCTGTATCACCCGTCCAGCGAGTTCTACACCTGCCCACTGGCAATGAGTGACGGCGCCGTGCGCTGCCTTCAGGGGTCGGGCAATTCTTCGCTGATCGACCGGGCTGTGCCGCACCTGTTGTCGCGATCGGCCGAAGACATGTGGATCAGTGGTCAATGGATGACCGAGACCAGTGGCGGCTCCGACGTCGGCGGCGTCGAGACCGTCGCAAAGCAGGATCAGCGCGGTCGCTGGCGGCTGACCGGTCGCAAGTGGTTCGCTTCGGCAGTGGTCGCCGACATGGCGCTGATGCTCGCGCGTCCGGAAGGTAATGGTCATGGTGCCGATCAGCTGGCGTTGTTCTTGGTCGAACCCTGGAAGAACGAGGGGCGACTGCGCAACATCGAGATTGATCGGCTGAAAGACAAACTCGGCACGCGCAAGTTGCCGACCGCCGAATTGCGGCTCAATGGAACACCGGCCGAACTGGTGGGTGAAGTCAAAGGCGGCGTGAAACTGATCACGCCGATGCTGAACACCACTCGGGTCTGGAACGCCGTGTGTTCGATCGCCACGTTGCGTCGGGCACTGGCACTGGCGCGCGACTACGCGGCGAGACGAGTGGTGTTCGGTATGCCCCTGCTGGATCATCCGCTGCACCAGGAAACGCTTGCGGACGTTCAGGCCGAACTCGAAGCGGCATTCCATCTGACGTTTTATGTCGTCGAACAACTCGGTCGCAGCGAATACACCAGTTCTGACGATCCATCCCATGCACTCGTGCGCCTGCTCACGCCCGCGCTCAAGCTGTACACCGGCAAGTTGGCGGTAGCGGGTGTTTCCGAGTGTCTGGAAGCACTCGGCGGCATTGGTTATTGCGAAGACTCGGGATTGCCCGCGTTGTTGCGCGACGCTCAGGTTATGCCGATCTGGGAGGGCACGACCAATGTGCTGGCGCTGGATGTACTGAAGGCGCTGCGACAGGTCGGCGGGCTGCAGCATTGGCTCACCGCCATCCGCTCGCTGACGGCGCAGATCACGTTGCCGGAAATGGAAGGGGTGGTGAAACAAGTTCGCGAATCGGCCACTGCCGTCGCCGAATGGCTGCAAAAGCGCTCGGCGACGAAGGACGAATTGCAGGCGGGCGCGAGGGGTCTGGCCTTCACGCTTTCGCGGACACTGGCATTGGCCGTGCTCGCCCGGCATGCCGAATGGAGTTTCCGCGCCGAAAACGACCCGCGAGCGTTGGCTGCCGCAAAACGCTTCGCACGCCTGGGTACCGTCCGCCTCGCCACGCCGTCAAGTATGGAAGCACGGATGCTCGCGAGCGATATCTACGCCTGAGGCTGAGAAAGCTGTTGATTGGCAACATGTTCTGCTCCCGCTTGCGGGAGAAGATGCCGAAGGCAGATGGGAAAGCTGGCCACAAACCAGGCTTCGAGCCAACCTGGCCCTTGTCCGGTCCTGCTGACCGCCCTGTCCCGGTCCCGGCAGAAGGGACACACAACGCGACTCTTCTCCAGTGTGTGGGAAATGTCCTAACGACCAACCCGAATCCCATGGGACTCCAGCACGCCGGTGTACAAAAGTATGGCAATCACGAGAATCAGGCCGACCGAGACGGCGATTCGGCGGGTGAGGGCATTGACCGTGCGTTTGTCGTCGCCTTGTTTGTTGTACATGTACCAAAGCGCTGCGCCGAGGTTGTACACGATGATCAGGAATACGCCGACCACCAGCAATTTTTGCAAGCCTTGCATGATTTGATTCCCTCATGATGAACGGGGCAGTATAAAGCCCGCCCCAAGCAGCATTGGTGCACGGTGCGCAAACCTTCGGTGACAAGCTGGTTGCTGTTGATCGTTGGATTGGCCGTGTTTGTCACGGCTGGCCAGTGGCAATATGGGCGCGCGTTGCAGAAAGACCGGAACGTGCGTGATTTTGCCGCTGCACTGGCCGAACGTTCGCCGCCGCCGGCTGCGGCCGTGCTTGCTGAAGCGGAAGGCTCGGGCCGAGCCTATGTGGCTGCCGAAGTTCAGGGCGACCTGCGGCCTGACCGGGTTCTGCTGCTCGACAACCAGATCCAGGGCAGCAAGACGGGCGTATCCGTTTTTGTGCCGCTGGTCATGTCTTCGGGCCAAGCCATGCTGGTTCAGATGGGTTGGGTACCCTGGCCGGATCGCCGTCAACCACCGGTGATTCCGCCATTTCCCGAGTCGTTCCGCGCGGCCGGCCTGATTGCTGCACCGCCGTCGCCGGGCCTGATCCGCGACAGCGTGGGTCAGGGGCCGTTTCCGCGGGTGCTGATGAGCATCGAGCCCGACGCGTTGGCGCCCGTGCTCGAGTTGCCCAAACTCTCCTCACGGGTGTTCTGGCCGCAAGCCGACGCAGCCAGCGGTTTCGCCCGCGATTGGCAGCCGCCCGGTATTCCCGCCGACAAACACCGTGGTTATGCGTTGCAGTGGTTCAGCTTCGCGATCGCAGCCATCATCCTGTTCCTGTTCTTGCATCGGAAGAGAAAAGCCTCGTGACTGTCCAGACTACTCCCGCAGCCGGCCGTGGCCGGCAACAATTGCTGCTGATCGTCGGCCTGTTCGCGCTGCCCATGCTGATCGCCGGGATCCTGGCGGCGATCGGGTACATGCCTGAGGGCCGCAGGTCTTATGGCCAGGTGCTCACCCCGTCTGCACCGGTCAGCGAATCCGCCCAGACGCTCGATGGAGCCGAGTTCCGGTTTGCCACGCCCGAGTGGTACTGGACGCTGGTTGTCCGTGTGCCGGCCCAGTGCGACGCTGGGTGCGTCGAACGACTCAATCTGGTGCCGAATATCCGCGAGACCTTGAACCGGCGCGCCGGCAAGTTGCGGATCGCCTTGCTCGACCCGCTGCCGGCTGGCGTGACGGCGTTCGACAGCATCGGCGGCGTCTACCGCTTGAGCAAGGTGCCCCCGGAACTTCTGGACGGGATGCCTCGGCCAGCTGAAGATCTGCAAATGGGTCTGGTCGATCCGAGTGGTTACTTCGTCATGCGATTCCCCGAACACGCCGAACTCAAGCCGGTACGCCGCGACATCGGCAAACTGGTGCTCTGACAGGCAGCAGGCCGCCCGTTGAAACACGGGCAGCCAAGCCCTCCGCTACACTATCCGGATGACTGTCCTGACCCAGAAGGCCGCGCAATACTTTGCGCTGACCAAGCCCAAAGTAGTTGCCCTGATTGTCTTCACGGCGATCGTCGGCATGTTGCTTGCCACCCCTGGCATGCCGGATTGGCGCGTCGTCGTGCTGGCCAGCATCGGTATCTGGCTGGCGTCGTCGAGTGCTGCCGCGATCAACCACCTGCTGGACGCGCGGATCGACGCGATCATGGCGCGCACGTCGAATCGCCCTTTGCCGACCGGCCAGCTGAGCAGCCGGCAAGTGCTTGTGTTCGCATTGACGCTCGGGCTGCTGTCGATGGTGCTGCTGGTCTGGCAGATCAATGTGCTCACTGCCGTGCTCACGTTCTTCGCGCTGATTGGTTACGCCGTCATCTACACCGTGTTCCTGAAACGTGCGACGCCGCAGAACATCGTGCTCGGTGGTGCCGCCGGTGCTGCGCCGCCGGTGCTGGGCTGGGCCGCCGTCGACAATGCCGTGCACCCTTATGCGCTGCTGATGTTCCTGATCATCTTCATCTGGACGCCGCCGCATTTCTGGGCGCTGGCAATCTTCCGGCGCGAAGACTACGCGCGTGCCGCCATTCCGATGTTGCCGATCACGCACGGTGTCGAGTACACCCGCGCACACGTCTTGTACTACACGATCCTGTTGTTCGTGGTCACCTTGCTGCCCTGGCTGACCGGCATGAGCGGTTACCTGTACCTGGGTGGCGCCGTCGTGCTCGGAATCGGTTTTCTGTACTACGCCATCCGCCTGCTGAATCCGCCGAGTGAGCGGTTCGCCATGGAAACCTTCAGTTATTCAATCCTTTACCTGATGGCACTGTTCGCGTTCCTGCTGGTCGATCACTACCTGTCGGCACCAGCGCTGCTGCAGGCGCCTTCCGGCCACATCGAGTTCGTTCCGACGTGAGTGATCGGGTCGTGGCTGGCCCGGAGACCGGGCGGCTGAACTTCGTCGAGTTTTCGCCGGAGTATGCCGAAGACCTGTTCCGGCTGATGACCGATCCCGACTGGCTGCGCAACATCGGTGATCGCGGCATTCGCACCGTCGACGATGCCCGTGCCCAGATCGAGCACAAGTACCGCCCGCACATGCGCGAGCACGGCTTCGGTTTCTTTGTTCTGGTCGACAAGGCCAGTGGCGCCATGGCCGGGATGTGTGGGCTGGTGCGCCGCGACGGGCTGGACGGCATCGATCTGGGATATGCCCTGTTGCCCGAGTTTCGTGGGCGTGGGCTGGCGGTCGAAGCGGCCTCTGCTGTCCTGGCCTGGGCCCACGAGCGGCTTGGTCTGGAAAGGGTCCTGGCGATCGTCGATCCCGACAATCTGGCCTCGATTGGTGTGTTGGAGCGCGTCGGAATGCGGTTTGAGCGATTCCTGCGCCTGCCCGGCGAACAGAAAGACCTCGCTCTTCACGTTTGGTCTGCCGGCCGGAGTTGACTTGGTTACTGGTCCGGAAGGCATTGCCTGTCCGCCCGGCAGGGTGCAGACTCAAGCCGTGAGCAACCTGGCGTCCGCGACCGAACGTTCCCGATTGGAGTCGAGTCGATCCAAGGCAGAGTTGCGTGCGCTGGCGGTCGACTTGCTGACGGTGTCCGACATCGAGGCCCTGGCCGATGTGGCAGTTCGGCTCTTGTCCGAACATTTCCATGCGAGCCATGTCCAGGTGCACTGGGCCGAGGGTTTGGTGGGTGCGGGTCCTGCGCCGCGCCAGACCGCGCCTGCTTCGACAGGAGAGCGTCCGCTGGTGGCGCCCGAAGTGTTCGAGCAAGCCTGGGACCTGGGGCGGCCGACGATTCGCGCCAGTCAGGAAGGGATGGAACTGGCCTTGCCGCTGGTCACCCATACTGCCACCGGCGCCCGCGCCGTGCTCTGTCTGCGCGTTGCACATGGGCGGCTTGAGGACTACGAGGCTTTCGCGCAAATGGTTGGCTTGCGGGTCAACGACCTGTTGCAGGTGTCACGGCTGAAACTGGCCGTGGAACGTCTGGAAATCGCCGAGCGGATCCAGCGCGCGCTGTATGCGATCGCTGACCTGTCGAGCGGTGACATGGAAATGACCGACATGCTGTCGGGGATCCACGAAATCATCGGCGATCTCACTTACGCCGAGAACTTCTACATCGGTCTGTACGATCCGGATCGACGCACGCTGCAATTCATCTATTTCGCCGACAGCATGGATCCGATTCCAACGCTGCCCGAGCAGGTGTTCACCGAATCCGAGCTGGAAAACAGCCTGACCATGGGGCTGATCCGGCACGGCAAAGCATTGATGGGGCCCTCGCACGTCATCCGCGGCCTGCTTGGCGTCACGCGTGATGAACAGTTTGGTCCGGATTCGGAAGACTGGCTCGGCATTCCGCTCGTCACCGGCGGTCGGGTCTGCGGTGCGCTGGTGGTACAGAGTTACGATCCGACCGTGCGCTACACCGAAACCGATCGTGCGTTGCTGGGTTATGTCGGCCAGCATGTACTGACCGCTGTCCAGCGAAAACGGGCGCACGAAGAACTCGAGCGACGGGTCCAGGAGCGCACACGCGAACTGGTCGAGCAGATCGAAGTGCGCAAGCGCCGTGAACGCCTGCAGGCCGCGTTCCACCGGATCGCAGAGCTGACCAGCACATCCGAAACGATCGATGAACTGTATGCCGCAGTGCACGGTGTCGTCGGTGAGTTGCTGTACGCCAAGAACTTCTTCATCGCGTTACGCGAAGGGGACTGGATCGAGTTCCCGTACGCCGTCGACGAGCGCGATCCGCTGGCTCGTTTCGAGCCGCGCCGCCCCGGCATCACGCTGACCGATCATGTGTTGACCTCGCAGAAGCCGCTTCTGGCGACACGC
>JBEIPT010000580.1:0-1902 GCA_040376895.1 Lysobacteraceae bacterium
ATGCTTTGGATATAGGCCGGGATCAGCGAGCCGCCCTCGGCGTTGAGAATCGCCTGCACCTCCCAATACATCTCGCGTCGCAAGTTTTCATCCGCTTCGCCGCGGGCATTGTTGACCAGTTCGTCAAGGCGCATATTGGAGAAATGCGTATCGCTCCAAGAAGCGCCCGTGGTGTAAGCCAACGACAGGATGGAATCCTCGGTCGGCCGCCCGCCCCAGTAGGAGGCGATGAACGGCTTCTTGGCCCAGACATTGGTCCAGTACCCATCGGCAGGCTCGAGCGTGATGTCGAGTTCGATCCCGGCCACGCGGGCAGACTCGGCGAACAGCGCCGCCATGTCAGCCGCACCGGCAAAGGCAGCATCCGAGGTCGAGAAGGGCACCGTGATCTTGTCGATGCCCGACTGCTTCAAATAGTATTTTGCCTTCTCCGGATCATGGACGCGCTGCTCAAGTTCGGTGTTGAAGAACTTGTGCGACGGCGCAATCGGGTGGTCGTTCCCCAGGGTGCCGTAGCCGCCCAGAATCTTCTCTATGAACGCCTCACGGTCAAAGCTGTATTTCAGCGCCAGACGGACATTGTTATCGTTCAAGGGCGCGACGTCCGTCAGCATAGGCATGTCGTAAATCGCGCGGAGCGTATTGGTGACCAGCTTCAGTCCTTCGACGCCAGCGATCCGGTCGGCAAGCCTTGGGTCGACCTTGGTGATGATATTGGCCGCCCCCGACATCAGCGCTTGCACCCGCGCGTTCGTGTCGTTCACGGCATTGATCTCGATGGTATCCACCCAGCCCCGGCCCGGGAGCCAGTTTTCCGTGTCGCGACTCAGCTTTGCCGATGTGCCTGGCTCGAACGCGTCCAGCTTGTAGGCACCGGCCCCGATACCGCTTTGCCAGTCGATCCCGCCGTCTGCGGCTGGCATGATGGCCATGTGATAGTCGTTGAAAAGGTAGGGGAAGTCCGTATTGCGACTGGCCAGTTGCATGATGACCCGATTCGGACCGTCAGCCTTCATCTCGGTGATAGTCGAAAGCTGGCTTTTCATGCCGGATTCGGAATCTTCAGCCGTATGGAAGGCGATCGTTGCAAGAACGTCCGCCGAGGTTACCGGCTTGCCGTTGTGGAACTTGGCATCCGGATTGAGATCGAAGATCCATCGGCTGGTGTCGGGATCCGCGGTCCAGGAACTGGCAAGTTCCGGCACAAGTTCGTTGTTCGGACTTACATCCACAAGATAGGCATGCACGTTCAGAAGAAGTGTGTAGACCATGTCATTTTGCGCGGCACGGGGATCGAGCGTGTCTGTCGTCGCCGAGCCGGTCATGGCGATGCTGAAATGCCCCCCCGTTTTGGGTGTTTGTGCCTCGGCGCGCCCCGATGACAGGGCCAGCCCCGAAGCCCCCAGAAGGCCAAGGGCCGTTCCGGACTGGATGAACCCCCGGCGGGTCGGGTGGTAGAGTTTACCGTCAGATTGCTGTTTCATGACTTTCTCCTTGTTTTGTGTCCGAACCGCGAGACAGACTGCCTCACGGTGGCTTGTTTAGTTGTGAGTTCTGTTCCGGGTTGTCTGGCCTTTCGTTGCAAGAATTCGGCGCGCATTTGTCATCGTTGGAGATCCGTGGCCAGCTGGGCAAAACTGCGGTTTCGGCGGATGCCGACCACCTTTGACTGCAGATAACCTTCCAGCCCCTCGCGGCCCCGCTCACGACCGATGCCAGAGTGCCGGGTTCCGCCGAAGGGCACTTCGCAACTGCCAAGCGCCCATTCGTTGACGTGCACCATACCGGCATTGAGCCTTTCGGCGCACCACATCGCGGCGTCCAGATCCTGAGTAAAAACACCCGCGGCGAGGCCATAGTTCGTCGCATTAGCAAGCGCGACCGCGTGGTCAAGGTCGACCG
>JBEIPT010000245.1:0-5867 GCA_040376895.1 Lysobacteraceae bacterium
CCCGCCTCGGCGGCGACGAGTTCGCCATCCTGCTTGAGGAAGTGGCTGAGCTCGAGGATACGCGCCGGATTGCCCGTCGGATCATCAGTGCCTTGAACGAGCCGATCCGCGTCAGCGGCAAGGAGTTGTTCACGTCGGCCAGCATCGGTATCGCCTTGGGTGAAGTCCGCTACTCGGCACCGGAAGAGCTGCTGCGGGATGCCGATGTCGCCATGTATCGGGCCAAGGCGCGCGGGCGTCAGCGATTCGAAGTGTTCGACGAAACCCTGCATCAGGAGGCCCTGGACCTGCTGACGCTGGAAGGGGATCTCCGGCGCGCGATCGCTCGTGGTGAATTCGAACCGCACTTTCAATCGATTGTCGATATCGAGCACGGCACGATCCTCGGGTACGAGGCACTGTTGCGATGGAACCATCCGCAACGCGGCCTGTTGCCGCCGGCGGAATTCCTGTCGGTCGCCGAAGACAATGGCAGCGCCGAAACGATCGACTGGCAGTTGTTCGAGCAGGCATTGCGGGATGTGCCGGCGCTGGCCGTCGATGGGCGTTACGTGAGCGTCAACGTGTCGGCCCGCCATCTCCGCGACGCCCATTGGCACGAGCACTTCTTCAGACTGCTCGAACTCAATCGTGTCCGCCCGGACCAGGTGCGGGTCGAGGTCACCGAAGGGGCCCTGCTCGAGAACCCCGAGCTCATCCGGAAAATCCTCAGCGAAATGCGCGATCGAGGTCTGCACGCGCTGCTCGACGATTTCGGAACCGGCTACTCGTCCCTGTCCTACCTCCATCAATTCCCCATGGACGCCCTGAAAATCGATAAAAGTTTTGTCAAGGACCTGCGTCCCGGTTCCACGGGCGGCAACTCCGCAGTGGTTCGTGCGATCGTTGCGCTGGCCGGGTCACTCGGTGTCAAGGTCATCGCCGAAGGCATCGAACAACCCGAGCAACGGGATGCGCTGCTCGAACTGGGGTGCACGATGGGGCAGGGCTTTTGGTACTCGCGACCACAACCGGCGTCTCAGTTTCTGAAACCGGGGCCGGCGGGACCGTACAACTAGGACAGGGCAAAGGTTAGACTCAGGGGATGGCAACCGATCCACAAACCCAAGCGATGCAGGCACGCAGCAATGCGGAAGCGCTGGCCATGCTGCAATCCTGGCTCGGCCTGGCCGAAGCTACCGCCACGTCCCAGCATCCGCTTGACGTGTTCGGCCTGCTCGACCGCCGCATTACCGAAGGCATGGGTTGCGATGGCTGGGCTGTTGCCCTGTTCAACGCCGCCCGCGATGACGTCAGTTTTCCGCACAGTGGTGGCCATGACGCATTGAAGGCACAGCGCCTCACACGGGCATTGACGAAGCCGCTGATCAGCCGGTTTGCGCAGCGCGGGCATTACTTGTCGCTGCGCGGCGAAGATCTTTACGAAATGACGCATGGCATGGACCTCAGTGGTGTGCCGCTTGCCACCAATGCGTTGGTCGCCGGTCTGCGTGACGAAAACGGGCTGATCGGCATTGCCGCGCTCTACGGTTTCAATGTCGAGCTCGGGACCAAGACCCAGGATCTGATGTTGCTGCGCTTTGCCGCCCATCACATGGTGCTGGCCCTGGCGCGCCGACGTGCGCAGGATTCGATCAAACTGGTTTCGGCCGAACTCGAACGACGGGTTGCCGAACGAACCCGCGAACTGGGCGAAACCAACAGCGAACTGCGTCGACAGATGCAGGAACGTGAACGGATCGAGGAAAAACTCAAGTACGACGCTTTGCACGATGCGCTGACCGGATTGCCGAACCGCGTGCTGATCATGGATCGTCTTGAGCAATCGCTGGCGCGTTACCGCCGCGACAACACGCAGAGTTTTGCGGTTCTGTATCTCGATCTCGATCGCTTCAAGGTGATCAACGACAGCATGGGGCATGCGATCGGTGATGCATTGCTCATCGAAGCCGCGCAGCGCATCGGGCAAGGGGTCCGCGAAGTCGACACGGTTGCGCGCATGGGCGGCGACGAGTTCGCGGTGTTGTTGCCGGGTGTCTACACTGCTGCCGATGCCGCGGTGGTCGCGAACCGCCTGATCGCCACGTTCACACTGCCGATGTACGCCGAAGGCAAGGAGCTGTTCACGTCGACGAGTGTCGGCATTGCGCTCAGTCACCCGCGGTACAAGAAGCCTGACGAATTGCTGCGGGATGCCGACGCTGCGATGTATCGCGCCAAGTCGCGCGGCCGCAAACGCTTTGAAGTGTTCGACGAAACCCTGCTTGAGCAGGCAATGAAGCTGCTGGATCTGGAAAACGAGTTGCGCCGTGCCATTGGCAAAGGCGAGTTCCATCCGTTCTACCAGCCGATCGTCGATTTGCGCGATGGCTCCAAGCTGGGTTTCGAGGCGCTGCTGCGCTGGAAACATCCCAACCGCGGATTCCTGGCGCCACATGAATTCCTGAGTGTTGCCGAAGAAGTCGGCCTTGCCGAAGCAATCGACATGGAACTGTACGAGATCGTGTTCGAGGATCTCAAACGATTGCCGGAAGAGTGTTACGTCAGCATCAACCTGTCGCCGCGGCATTTCCGTGATCCGCAACTGGCGTCGAAAATCATGGCGCTGGTCGACCATCACCAGGTGCCCTCCGAGCGTTTGCGCCTGGAGATCACCGAAGGATCGCTGCTGCATGATCCGGCCCGTGCCCGTGTGCAACTCGAAGAGTTGCGGGATGGAGGGCTGGTGGCCTTGCTGGACGATTTCGGAACCGGCTATTCGTCGCTTTCCTATTTGCACCAGTTCCCGATCCACGCGCTGAAGATCGACCGGTCGTTCGTGAACGGATTGACTCAGACCGACTCCGAACAGGGCGGCTCGCAAGCCGTGGTCGAAGCGGTCCTGTCGCTGGCGCAGTCTCTGGGTGTCGAGGTGATCGCCGAGGGCATCGAGAGCGAAGAGCAGCGCGAGTCGCTTCTGGCTCTGGGTTGCACCCAGGGCCAGGGCTTCTTGTATGCCCGGCCGCGGCCGATTGACCAGGTGCTCGCGCAGTCTCTGCTTTAGGGTCGGGAAATCATGTCCACCTTGCTCGTCATTGACGACAACGCCGGCGTCGCCCAGGCACTGGCACTCCTGTTTTCGCTCGAAGGCTGGGACACCCGGCATGCCGACAGCCCGCAGGCGGGTCTCGACGTGCTCGCCAACGAACGGATCGATCTGGTCGTGCAGGACATGAATTTCACGGCCGACACCACTTCGGGTGAAGAGGGTATTGCGCTGTTCCGGGCCATTCGTGCCCAGCACCCGGATTTGCCGGTGATCCTGATGACGGCCTGGACCCAGCTGCAGAGTGCGGTCGAGTTGGTCAAGGCGGGCGCCTGCGACTATCTGGCCAAACCCTGGGATGACCGAAAACTCGTCGCAACGGTTGCGAACCTGCTTGAACTCGGCCAGGCCAATCGCCAGCTGCAGCAGGTCCGCAGTCGCGAGCGCCGCGAACGTGAATCACTGGCCAGTCGCTTCGATTTGTGCGGCTTCGTGTATGACGATCCAGCCAGCGAACGTGTGCTGACGCTCGCCACTCAAGTGGCGCGCTCCGATTTGCCGATCCTGATCACCGGACCGAATGGTGCCGGCAAGGAACGTATCGCCGACATCGTGCGCGCGAACTCGAGCGTCCGCAACGGTGCGTTCGTGACCGTCAATTGTGGCGCACTGCCTGCCGAGTTGATCGAAGCCGAACTTTTTGGTGCGGAAGCCGGTGCCTACACCGGTGCCAACAAAGCGCGCGAAGGTAAGTTCGAAGCGGCTGATGGCGGCACCTTGTTTCTCGACGAAATCGGCAACTTGCCGGCGTCTGGCCAGATGAAGCTGTTGCGCGTGCTGGAAACCGGCCGATTTTCACGGCTGGGGTCCAATCGCGAACGGCAAGTCAAAGTGCGGGTGATCTCTGCGACCAATGCCGACTTGCCGACAATGATCCGCGCCGGCACGTTTCGCGAAGATCTCTACTACCGGTTGAATGTGCTGGAGTTGCGATTGCCGCCGCTCGCCGATCGGCCGCGCGACATTCTGCCCCTGGCACGGAGTTTCCTCGGGGCGGAAAAGATGTTCTCGGAAAGTGCCTGCCAGGCCCTGCGTGCTTACTCGTGGCCGGGCAACGTGCGTGAATTGAAGAACGTTTGTGCTCGTGCGGCCTTGCTCACGGTGGGCGACACCGTTCAGGCCAGTGATCTGGGTTTGCGCGACCTGGAAGGGCGCCCGGGTGGTGACGACATCGAACTGGATCGCGAAAGTCTGGAGGCCGCACTCAAGCGAGCCCACGGCGTGATTGCACAAGCCGCGCAGGAACTTGGCTTGTCCCGTCAGGCCTTGTATCGGCGCATGGAGCGCTTCGGCATCAGCCGTGGCAAGTAAACCGCGAGCGCGGTTTTCGATCGCCGGGCAATTGCTCGCACTGTTGCTGGCCGCCGTGGTGCCGCCGCTGGTCCTGGCGGTCTGGTGGGCGCCCCGGGCAGACGCGCCGTTCCTTGTCCTGTCGGTTTGTATCCTTGGTGCGCTGGTCTTCGGAGCGGTGCTGGTGCGGTGGTGGCTTGGTCCGGTCCTGAGTCTGTTCCGTGCCCTCACCGGATCAGTCAGCAGCTTCCGCGACAACGACTTCAGTTTCGGCCTGCGGTTCGACCGCCCCGACGAACTTGCCGAACTGGTCGACAGCCACAACGAACTTGCCGACGCCCTGCGAGCACAGCGCCAGGCTTTGACACAACGCGAGCTGCTGTTGGACACGATGCTGCAGCACACGCCGGTGGCGATGGTCCTGGTTGCCGAGATCAAACTGGGTGACACGGTGCGGCATCCGATCGTGTTCGGCAATCTGGTCGCTCGCCGTTTGCTGCATCAAGGTCGCAAGCTCGAAGGGCTGCTGCTGGACGAATTGCTGGAGCGCGCCGAACCGGCGTTCCGGGAAGCCATGGCGCAGGGTGGCAACGGGCTGTTCACTGTGGGCGGTGACGAGGCCGAAGATATCTATCACCTTGCGCGCAAGCGATTCGCGCTGAACTCGCGCCCGCATGAACTGCTGTTGATCCGGCAGTTGACGCAGGAGTTGCGTCGGCAGGAGGTCACCGTGTGGAAGCGCGTGATCCGTGTCATCAGCCATGAACTGAACAACTCGCTCGCGCCGATCGCATCGTTGTGCCATTCCGGAGCCGAACTGCTCAAGCGACAGCAGGCGGAGCGACTGCCGGAGGTGTTCCAGGCGATCGGGCAGCGGGCGCAGCATCTCGATCAGTTCATTCGCGGATATGCCGCATTCGCGAAATTGCCGAACCCGATTCGTGTGCCCGTGCCGTGGCTGGAGTTCGTCGAAGGACTACGATCTCAGGTGCCGTTCGGTGGGCCCGAGACCGTGCCCAGATCCCCTGGCGTCTTTGATGCAACCCAGTTGGAGCAGGCATTGATCAACCTGCTCAAGAACGCGCGCGAAGCCGGCGGTGATCCGGAGGCGGTTCATTTGGAACTGACCGAGTTGGCAGACGGTGTGCGCATCGACGTGCTCGACCGAGGGCCGGGCATGAGTGAAACGGTCATGGCGCAGGCACTGATGCCGTTCTACTCGACCAAACGCGGGGGCACCGGGCTCGGCCTGGCGTTGGCGCGCGAAATCATCGAGGCGCACGGTGGCCGGATCAGTCTGGCGCAGCGCGACGGCGGGGGTTTGGCAGTGAGCTTGATCCTGCCGAATGTGGCAGGGGCGTAGGCTCGGCCGAGTGACAACTCGTTTTCAAGCTGGGCTTCGCTTGCGCTCGGCCCAGCCTGAACAGCACTGATCAATCCAGATCGAGGAACGAGCGCAGTTGTTCCGAACGGCTTGGATGACGCAGCTTGC
>JBEIPT010000107.1:0-10378 GCA_040376895.1 Lysobacteraceae bacterium
CCGACACAGCGAATCGTTTTTTCTGTGGGAGCGGCTTCAGCCGCGATGCTACGTTGTCTAAACCGTGCAAGCCCTCCCCGATGTTCGGGGAGGGTTGGGAGGGGTTTAGGCAAAGACTTCGCGGCTTCAGCCGCGATGCAAATTGCCGCAGGCCAACGTCATCCGCCGCCCTGAAACTGCATATCGCCCTTGAGCACTCGACCCTCGGCATCCTTGATGGTGACATCCACCTCGATGCCGTGGCGCACACTCTGGGTGACCACGCAGAAGTCCTCGAATTGTGCCAAGACCCGATCCAGATGTTCGAACGCACCGGGTCCGTCGGCCAGTTGAATGGACACGGACGCCTTGGGAATCCGCCACCGGCCTTCACTGTTGCGTGCCATCTCGCCGGCGATTTCAGCGACCATCGGGCCCGGTTCGTTCTTGAATTTGCGCAGCGAAAACGTGAGGCTCGCGACCAGACAGTTGGCGATGGATGCAAGCAGCAGACGTGATGGATTCGGTCCGGAACCGGCGCCCAGCGGAGCCGGTTCGTCCGTCAACAGGTCCTCGAATCCCTCACCAAAGTCGACCAGGAACGCGTAACCCTTCTGCTGCGTCAGTTTGATGCGGACGGACTTGGACTCACTCATGCGAGGTTTCCCTGGTTGTGCGTTCCTGCCGTGACAGCAGTGCGAAGTAGAGCAGCGGAATGACGACCAGTGTCAACACCGTGGACACCAGTATCCCGAAGATCAGGCTGAGTGCCAGACCGTTGAAGATCGGGTCGTCGAGAATGAAGAACGCACCACCCATGGCGGCCACGGCTGTCAACGCAATCGGTTGCGCGCGAACAGCGCACGCTTCGATGACCGCCTCGGCCAAGGGCATTCCTTGCTGGCGGGAATGGTTGATGAAGTCGACGAGCAGGATGGAATTGCGCACGATGATGCCGGCGAGTGCAATCATGCCGATCATCGACGTGGCGGTGAACTGCGCGCCGAGCAGTGCATGCCCCGGCATCACGCCAATGGCCGTCAGCGGAATCGGGGCCATGATGATCAGGGGCACGACATAACTTCGGAACTGCGCCACCACGAGCAGGTAGATCAGCAAGAGCCCGGCGGAATAGGCCAGGCCCATATCGCGGAACGTCTCGAACGTGATCTGCCATTCGCCATCCCATTTCACGGAGAACCGTGAGGTATCGACAGGTTGCGAAAAAAAGTGCTGTTCCAGATGTTCACCGGCGATCGTGCCTTCCTTCAGACGGGACACCACGCGGAACATGCCATAAAGAGGAGAATCGAGTGCTCCCGCTTCATCGGCCGTGACATACACGACCGGCGCCAGGTCCTTGTGATACAGCGTTTGCTCCCACGCGCCATGAGATACCTTGACGAACTCCGACAGCGGCACCAAACGACCATCGCTGGCGCGCACGCGAACGGCGAGCAACTGGGCCATGCTGGCCTGATCACCCGCGGGCAATCGCAAACGGATCGGCACCGGATACTTCGATGCGCCATCACGCAGATAGCTTGTGTCCTGACCGGAGACAGCCAACTTGAGTGCATCGGCCACCTGGGCCTGAGTAATGCCGAGGCGGGCGGCGCGTTCCCGGTCGACGGTCACGATGTCGCGCGTTGCGTCGGCGGATTCCATGCTGGTGTCGATATCGACGACACCATCGGTGTTGTCGAACATGGTCTGCAGTTCGCGGGCAATCAAACGCGCACGGGCTGCATCGGGGCCGTAGATTTCCGCTACCAGAGGTGCCATGACCGGCGGTCCCGGCGGCACTTCGGCGATCTTCACCGAAGCGCCATATCGACGACCGATTTCCGCGAGCGCGGGGCGCACGGCACGTGCAATGTCATGACTCTTCCTTGAGCGCTCGTGTTTGTCGGTCAGGTTGACTTGCAGGTCACCGACGTTCGCGCCGCCACGCAGGTAGTACTGGCGCACCAGACCATTGAAGTTGACCGGCGAGGCGGTGCCGGCATAACCCTGGACGTGGCGAACTTCCGGCACTTCGACGAGCGCCTGTGTCAGTTCGACCAGCAGCGCGTTCGTGCGCTCGAGTGGCGCTCCTTCCGGCAAATCGACGACGACCTGGAATTCCGACTTGTTGTCGAACGGCAGCATTTTCAGCACGACCAGTTCAAACACGGCGAGCGAAGCCGCAAGTGCGACGGCACCGACCATGCCACCAAACAACATCAGGCGGCGACGGCCACCGCGTTCGGGATCCAGGAACGGCGTCAGCACCCGACGGAACAGACGCGCCAACTTGCCGGGTTGTGCCGTGGCGGCATGATCGACGTTCCCGTGATCCAGATGTCGTGAAAGCAGTTTGTAGGCGAGCCAAGGTGTCACAGTCAGCGCGATGACCAGTGAGATCAGCATGCCGACCGAGGCATTGATCGGAATCGGTCGCATGTATGGGCCCATGAGCCCGGACACGAACGCCATCGGCAGCAGCGCGGCGATGACGGTGAAGGTTGCAAGAATCGTCGGCGCGCCGACTTCGTCGACCGCCGGCGGAATTGCATCCAGCAGTTTCTTGGCGCCAAGCGTCATGTGGCGATGGATGTTCTCGACGATGACGATCGCATCGTCCACCAGAATGCCGATCGAAAAGATCAGCGCGAACAACGATACGCGATTGATCGAAAAGCCCATGGCCCAACTGGCGAACAACGTCATCGCCAGGGTCAGCACGACAGCGGTGCCGACGACGATCGCTTCGCGCCAGCCCAGCGCAAACAGCACCAGCAACACCACCGACAAGGTCGCGAACACCAGTTTCTGGATCAGCTTGATGGCCTTGTCGTTCGCCGTGAATCCGTAGTCGCGAGTGGTCGTGACCGTGATGCCTTCGGGCACATGGGTGGTCTTGAGTGTCTCCAGACGCTCCAGAATGGCGCCGGTGATATCGGCGGCATTGGCGCCGGGCTTCTTGGCGATGCTGATGGTTACGGCCGGATTCAACGCCAGAGTGCCGGCGGTGACGCCCGACTGCGCATGCCAGACATATTCGGTCGGAATGTCGGCGCCACGACGGATCGACGCAACATCGGACAGCAGCAGGGGGCGTCCGTCACGCAGCCCGACCACCAATCCGGCGACTTCATCGGCATCAGCAAGCCAGGTGCCTGCCGTGACCGGTACCTGACGACCCGGGGCGACCCGTTCACCCGCTTGCTGCACAACATTGGCTGCGGCGAGTGCTCCTGCCAGATCGGACGGTGTCATGCCGAATGCGGCCAGGCGTGTGGCGTCCAGTTCGACGATCACAGCGCGATCGGGTGCGCCAATGGTGAACACATCACGTGTGCCCGGAACCCGCTTCAATTCGGTTTCCAGGGTATGGGCGACTTCGGCCAGTTCGGTGGCGCCGCGTTCGTCGTTGCTCGACAAGGTCAGCGTCATCACCGGCACGTCGTCGATACCCATCGGTCGGACCAGGGCTTGACCCACGCCGAGTGTCGGCGGTGCCCAGTCCTGGTTCGAATAGACCTGGTTATACAGTCGCACCAGAGCGTCGCGCCGGGGCACACCGACCTGGAACTCGACCGTTAGGACAGCAAGGCCGGGGCGAGATACCGAGTAAACGTGTTTGACGCCCTCGACTTCCGACAGCACCTGCTCAAGCGGCCAACTGACCAGATTCTCGACATCCTCGGCTGGTGCGCCGGCGAACGGCACCATGATGTTGGCCATGGTCACGTCGATCTGCGGTTCCTCTTCGCGCGGTGTGATCATCACGGCAACCAGACCGAGCAGGAATCCCGCAATCGCCAGCACCGGCGTCAACGGATTGGCCGTGAACGCACGGGCAAGGCGACCCGAAATGCCCATCGGTGGCTGCGCCGGCGCTTGTGGCAAGTCGCTCACTTTGAGGCCTCCTGCTTTGTGCCGGACAGATGTGCCAGCGCGGCGAGTGGATCACTGGCGATGCGGTCCCCGGCGGACAGGCCGGCCAGCACTTCGACCTGATCACCAAAGTGATGGCCGAGGCGGACCTGACGCAGCGCCACGCGCTGGCGGGTGTCGACGACATACACTGCAGTGACTTCACTGCGGCGGACCAGCGCCGTGGCTGGAATCAGAATACGTTCGGCATCGCCAATCGCGAACGCGGCCTTGATGGTCATCCCGGGATGCAGGCCGGTTTCGGCCTCGGGCAATTCGAGGCGGATCCGGAAGGTGTGTGTCTTGGCGTCGGCGTAAGGAAAGATGACCATCCTGGCGGCTTCGATCCGGCGTCCGTCGTCGAGCAGAATGACGGCTTTGCCGTGTTCGCGGATCGCTGCAATGTCGCCCTGGGGGACTTCGACCTCGATCCGCAGTTGTGCCAACGACAAGCCCGACAACAAAGGTTGGCCCGGGCGCACGGTTTCGCCGACCTGAACATGACGTTCGGTCAGGATGCCGCTGTAGGGCGCCCGGACGAGTGTGTAGTCGACCTGCTCACCGGCTTCGCGAAGTCCTGCCCGTGCTGCTTCCAGCGATGCTTTGGCGGCGTCGTTGCGTGCCACCGATTGATCATAGGCCGCCTGGGCGATCAGCTTCTTGTCGAGCATGTCGCGCGCGCGCGTGAAGGCCAGCGCGGCTTCGCGTGCATTCGCTTCGGCTGCCTGTAATGCGGCAGCAGCCTGGCGTCGTCCGGATTGCTGTTCGACATCGGTGAAGCGGGCGATGATGTCACCCGCCTTGACGTAGTCGTTCACGTCGAACGGCAATTCAGTGACGCGGCCACCGGTCTGTGCGGAGATGGTGGCCTTGTTGACGGCGTCGACGACACCGTCCCAAATGCGTTCCTGTGTTGCCGCCTGAACCGCCACGTCCAAGGTTGCGAACGGCACCGGGACGGCAGGTTTTGGCGCCGCAGCTTGTTGGCCACAGGCGGACAAGATCAGGACCGAAACGAGCAGGCTCCAACGAATTCTGGACATGGCGGCTGGTCTCATTGGAACGCGTGGCCGGACTTCAGGCCCAACTTGCGGAAGATGATGGCAGCGGGGCAAAAACCCGTGAATGCCGACTGCAGCAGGTTGGCGCCGACAAAAACCGTCAGCAACAGCCACCACGGCGAAACGTAGTGGGCGAGGGCGACGCTGACGAGAATCATGACGCCGGCAAAGGCGAAGATGGCGCGATCAATGTTCATGGACAACTCCTTGGGTGGGACTGCTGACGTTGAATAAACCGGTTATTTGAGCCGCTCGATGCCGAGTGCCTTGAGTACATATTTTTCGTAGATGGGCTCGGTGTTGCCCGAGCGCATCTTGGCGAGGAAGTACTTTTCGAAAGCCACCTTGGCGAGGTGCACCCATTTGCCGACCTTTGCCCAAGTCACGTTGCGCGGCGGAATCTGCGGAATGGCCACAAATGCCGCACCGGTGTCGCCCATGTCGGCGAGGCAGATGGCATTCCAGGTGGCCTTGGCTTCGACCGGGCGACCTTCGATGTCGGCCTTGATGTTCGCAACGATGGCGCTGACCATCGATTCGATCATGAAGCCGGTTTTGGGTGCGCCGGTCGGGACCGTTGTCACCTCGACCGGCGGGATGGCCACGCAGACCCCCGCCGAATAGACGTTGCCGTACTTGGGGTTGCGCTGATGCGCATCGATCAGCACAAAGCCCCGCGGATTGCAGAGGTCCTTGGCGGCGCGCACGGCATCAACGCCGGTGAACGGCGGCATCACCATCGCGAACTTGAAGGCAGGACATGTTCCTTGATGGTCTGGCCACGATCGTCCAACTCTGTCGCCTTGAGTTCGGCGGCGGTTGCCTCGGTGACGCGCGCGTTGGCGATCCACTTGATATGGCGCTGGCGCAATTCGGATTCGAGCAGGCCCTTGGAATCACCGACACCGCCGAGACCCATGTGGCCGATGTATGGCTCCGGAGTCACGTAGGTCATCGGGACGCGGTCGCGCAGTTTGCGTTTGCGCAGATCGGCGTCGAGGATCATGGCGAATTCGTAGGCCGGACCAAAACAGCTGACGCCGGGTGCGGCACCAATGACGATCGGGCCTGGGTCTTTGAGGAAGCTCTCGTAGGCCGCCCATGCCTCCGAGGCGTGGGCGGTCGTGCAGATCGAGTGTGTGAACGCAGCCGGGCCAAGTCCGGGGACTTCGTCGAACGCAAGTCGTGGCCCGGTCGTTATCACCAGATAGTCGTAAGGCAAGGTTCGCCCATCACGAAGCAGAATCTGGTTCGATTCCGGAATGACCCGCTCGGCACCCACGTCTTCGAACGCGATGTCTTTTTTGCCGAGGTATTTCGGTGCGTCGACCTGGATATCGGCCGGCTTTCGCCAACCCACCGCGACCCAGGGATTGGAGGGCGTGAAGCTGAACTGTTTGCCTTCTCCGACCACGGTGATTCGTGCCTGTTGTTTGTCCAACGCGGCGCGGAGCTCGTAAGCCACGCTCATGCCACCGATTCCGGCGCCCAGCACGACAATCTGTTTCACGGTACCCCTCCAGGTTTAGTATTCGTGTTGTCTAAATTAGCGGATGCTTGTATAAATGGCAAGCACCATCGACAACACGGCACAATCAGCGTCGCCAACCAGGGATCAATCAGTGGCTACATCCAGAGCAAGAACCACCAGTACCCAGCAGAAAAGCCTGCACGCCGCGATGAACGAGCGCGCGGAGGCGGCGGCCGAGCTGTTGAAGGCGATGTCGAACCCGCAGCGACTGCGCGTCCTCTGCCTGTTGGTGGAAGGCGAGCGATCCGTCGGCGAAATCAATCAAATGGTGCAACTGAGCCAATCGGCCTTGTCACAGCATCTGGCCAAACTCCGCGAAGAGGGGCTGGTCGTGACACGCAAGGAAGCGCAGACGGTCTATTACAGCCTGGCGAAGGGTCCGGCCGTGACGGTGATCCAGACTTTGCATGACGCCTATTGCCCGGGTGACGACGTCGCCCCCTGTTCCTGACGAGGATCCAATCATGTTTACGCAGATCAAGTCCCTGTTCGGGCTAGGTTCGTCAGCGCTTTCTCCGCATGAAGCGGTGCAGCGCATCAACGCCGGGGCGAGGATCGTGGATGTCCGCGAGCCGGATGAATTTGCCCAAGGCAGTATCGCCCAGGCCATCAACGTACCTTTGTCGGTCATCGAACGCGACGGCATTGCGGCACTTGATCAGGCCGGTGTCGCACATGATCAAGGTGAACTGCTGATCATTTGCCGCAGCGGCGGACGTTCCGGAAGTGCCTGCATGCGTTTTCGCGAAACGCTCGGGGACCGCGCGCTCAACCTTCAGGGTGGACTCATGGCCTGGGTTGGAGCCGGTTTGCCGGTGCAGCGTCCGCAACACTGAGGTCATCCATGGAATCAGTGAAGGCGCGAGTCGTGTTTGCGATCGTCATGGCGACGATGATGGTGACGGTGCTCACCTTCGTGCTGGGCCCGATCCGTCAGGGGTTTGCCGACGGTTGGCTCACCGAATGGCTGAAACTGTGGCTCATGGCATGGCCCGTTGCGACGGTGGCGGTTCTGGTGCTGGCCCCATTGGCTCGTCGGGTGACCCAGCGCCTGTTGGCGCTGGGCTGACCAATACTCAACAAACCAGTTCGAATCAGCGCGCGGGCGACCCGTTGTTCGGACACACCACGATCTTGCCGCGACGTCCGCCCGTTGCCGCGGCGGCGACCGCTTCCTTGATCTGATCGATGCTGTAGGTGGCGTGGACCCGTGCGTGCAGGGCACCGCTGGCGATCCTTTGTGCCAGTTCGCGGTAGAGACCAATCTGCTGCTGCGGCGTGGCTTTGCGGAACCATTGGGCCAGCCAGAAGCCGCGCAGGGTGATGTCTCGGAACACGAACGAACCCGGCGAGATCGAGCAGGGTTCTCCGCTCATGGCGCCGTAGTTGACGAGTGTGCCGCCGACTGCGAGGCATCGTGCGAGGTTTTCGGTGGATTGCCCACCCACGGCGTCGATACCGAGTTTGATGGCAGCCTTGCCAGTGGCTTCGGCCACTCGCTTGCCCAGATCGGGACCATCGATAATGACGACGTCCCCACCGCTGTCCGCCAGGTCGGCCGCTGCGGACTCGCTGCGAACGACATTGACGGTTTTCAGGCCGCGACTTTTCGCGATCTGGATGAGGTAACCGCCCACCGCGGAATTGGCGGCGTTCTGGATGACCCAGTCGCCTGCATTCAATTCGACGAACTCGCTCAGCATGAGCCATGCGGTTGGCGGGTTGACGACCAGCATCGACAACTGCACCGGATCGACGTCGTTCGGCAGGGGCATGAGTTTGTCCGCCGCGGCCACGACATGGGTGCTCCAGGTACCGCTGCCAACCGGCAACAGCACCGTCTGGCCAATCGCCGGGGCGCTCACGCCAATCGCCTGTTCGACGACCACACCGACGCCTTCGTTGCCGCCGATCGCCGGGAGCGGCGGCAACATGCCGTACTCGCCGGTCAGCGTGAGGACGTCGGATGGGTTGATCGGTGCTGCCAGGACCTTGATCAGAACCTGGCCTGCCTGCAGCACGGGGGCGTCGAACGCCTCGGCGCGGATGACGTCCTGCGGTACCGGGCCACGTTCGGTGTATCGGGCATGTTTCATCATGGGTCAGTCCGCTTGAGGTAAGGAGTGCCGAGCATAAACGCCAGGATGTGGACCGCAAGTGTTGAGTCCGACATATATTTCGATTTTCAGCACAAAATCTTGCATTGCCAATGTGTCACCGAGCCCGATGCTGCCCCATAGAATCGAGACGGGAGGCATGCAGTTCTTGCTGCATGTTTTTGGCCAACATCACATGGGGAGACAGCGATGTCCGAAGAAGTCAAAGGTCCGTTCGACAAATTTGAGTTGGCCGCAGCGATCCTGCTCGGTCTGGGTGCCACGGCAGCTTCCGTTGCCGGTCATCAGGAAGGCTTGTGGGGAGGGCAAAGTGTTGAAGCCTATGGGGAGGCATCGGCACTGACGACCAAAGCGTCGACCACGTACAACGACGAACTGTCGACCTACATGGCCGATATTCAGGCGGACATGCGCGCGAAGGAATTGATCTGGGAAGCGCTCGAATCAGAAGACGAAGCATTGGTCGCGCGGCAATTGAGCATGGCCAGCTGGATTCTGACGTCGCAGGTCTCCGAGCAGGCGTACACCGCACTCGGTCTGCCGTTGGATGTTCGGAAAGCCTACAACGAAGGTGTGGCTGAAGGCGAGGAAGAGAAGGTTACCGAGTTGAATGCCGAACAATTGGAAGGTGCACTCAACATCGACCTCGATCAGGACTATGTCGACAATGTCTTTTCGGACAGCGGCGACGAATTCGAAACGGCTGACAAACGATTCGATGAAGGTCGCGTCGCCAACAACAATGGCGACCAGTTCTCTCTGGCCGGCGTGATCCTGACCGTGTCCTTGTTCTTCGCCGGTCTTGGACTCGTCTTCAAGTCGCAAGTGCGATGGGGTTTCCTTGGTCTGGGCACAGCAGTATTCACGGGTGGCCTCGGGTACATGCTGACGTTGACCTGGGCCTGATCGGGCTCAGATGAAGGAACTGCCCCGGATCGGGGCAGTTCGTTCAGTCGCCCGAATTTGCCAGAGCCTGGTCGCCGGTTACGGCCTGGACGTTGCGCGGCAAGGCCAGTGACAGCGCTGCAGCCACCGCGACACAACCTGCAGAGATCCAAAGGCAAGCTTCCAGCCCCGAAGTTTGGAAGACCCAGCCGGAGAGGATCGTGCCCAGCAATCGGCCCATGGCATTGGCCATGTAGTAAAAGCCGACGTCGAGCGACACGCCGTCCTCGTTGGCGAGACTCACGATCAGAAAACTGTGCAGCGCCGAATTGACGGCAAACAGCACGCCGAACACGATGAGCCCGCCGACCACCACGATTTCGGCCGGCCAGCCTTCGAGCAACAGCATGGCCATCGCAGCGGGGACGGCCGCCAAGGCCATCGCCCAGCCAAATGCCGCAAGGCCGCCCGGAACATGGCCGCGGCGCCAGCTCAACCAAGGCGTCAGCGATTGGACCAGCCCGTAGCCGATCAACCAGATCGCCAGAAAGCCGCCGATCTGCCAAGGCTTCCAGCCGAGTGACGTCGCCAGGAACACCGGCAAGGCCACCACGAACCAGACATCGCGGGCGCCAAACAGGAACAGACGTGCCGCCGACAGCAGGTTGATATTGCGACTCTTGGAGAACAGGTCGCGAAACTTCGGCTTGGACTTGGCTTTGCCCAACTCAGCGCGAAGCAGGAACAGGCTCGGCAGCCAGACCAGTATCAGAGCCGCCGCCATCACGAGCACGGTGTCGTGGAATCCCAGCCATGCCAGCAACGACCCGCCGAGGAAAAAGCCGACACCCTTGAGCGCGTTCTTCGAACCGGTCAGAGCCGCG
>JBEIPT010000083.1:0-11377 GCA_040376895.1 Lysobacteraceae bacterium
CTCTCCTTCGGCATGCACCAGGAGATGCGCCCAGGGTTTCTTGATCGATTGGAGGGCAATGAGCGACATGTCTCCTCAATTCATCGGAACAAATGTCCGGTAGTGGTCGGCGGTGTAATAGGCCTTGCCGGTGCGTTGGTCGATGACGATCCGTTCAGCGCCCCGGTTCTTCCCCGGCACCTTGGGGTGCACATCGTACTCGCGATAACGCCCGCGCGGCAGGACGCGTTCACGATTCTGAAAGGCGCGTCCACCGACATAACCAGGCGGCGGGTCGCCCTGTCGCGCTTCGATGGCACTCAACGTCTCTCGTGCGGCGCGCGGTACGGCTGCCTGGGCGGCGGGCGTTGTGGAATGGGGGCCGGCGCGTACGGTGTCATGTTGCGTCTGGGGCGGCTGGTCAGGCCCCGGTGTGAGAATTCGGGGTGGGGCATCGAGAAGCGTCTGGCCCGGTTCGACCGCGAAGGAGGTGCCCAGTGAGAGCGCGACTGTGGCGCAGAGCCAGAGGAGAAGCAGCGTGATGCGTCGAATGGACATGGTGATTCGCGACCGGTGGCATCAACAGGGACGACCCTAACATGTCACATGGGAGGGGTCAACGTGGGCTACGGCGTCCGATCCTTTCGCCCGCCGGGGCTTTTCTCGTTTGGCCTCCTCGCCGGACTGTTATGGATGGCGATATCAAGAACCGGCCGGCTCAGCAATTCGCCGGCGCGCACAGACGTGGCGCTTTTTAGTCATCGCGCCGTGCGCCCTGCGAGAAGCCCCGGCGGGCTTCGGTCTCGAACGCCTCGCAACGGCGTTCATGAATCATCCGAGCTAAACCCTGTCGGGGGCCAACTCCGTCCCGTGCATCCGTGTAAACAATTCCCAGTCGAACGGTTTTGGCGCAACGGCATGCAGGGGAATCGTTTCCAGCCGATTGGAATCGTGATACGCCACCATGCACCCGACGATCGTGTCCGGTTGTTCAACGAGCCGGCGGACGGTTTCGTATGCAAGATGTTGTGCGATCATTTTATCTTCCGGGGTCGGCGGAGCGCCCCTGAGCGTATGCCCCAGGATCGTCGCCTTCGTGGCCGTGGTCAACGCATAATGCCCGGACGTCTCTCGACGTGGCCGCCAGGTTGCGATGGTATTGGCTACATAATCGACCAGCCCATGGACGCCGCCTTCTTTGTGATGCCGGTGGGGGGTTCGCTCCGCCACGATAAAGATGTGGCTCTTGTTGGGCACCCCCAAGGTACGTTTCAGCGTGCCTAGGACAATCTCCTCAATATAGGCATCAGGGTCGGGGTGTTCGTTCACAAGGATCCCTTCCGCTCGGGCCTGATAAGCGCAGGCCAGGGCCAGGTGGCCGGACCCGGCACCCATGACTTCTACGAAAAAAATGCTGCCCATGGCCGCGCTGGTCGCCTTAAGAGATTCAATGGATTGATTCGCCAGCGCGATGGCCGAATGAAAGCCCAGTGAGGTCGTGCCTGCGATGTTGTTGTCGATGGTGCCGGGAATACCGACGACCTGGACCCCGTAAGTCTCGTGAATCGCCCGGGCGCCGCGCAGGCTGCCGTCTCCTCCCAGCACCACGAGCGCCGAGTCTGCGAGATAGGGTGCAAGGGACCGCATGGCTGCGCGTTGGACCTCCTCGTCCTTGAAATCTTCGAAACGGCTGCTGCCGATGGGGCTGCTGGCATGGCTGCCCATGCCGCGTGTGTCTTCCTCCGTGACGGGATCGATCCAGTTGTTTGCCAGTCCCAGGAAACCATGCCGGACGAACAAGACATCCAGGCCGAAGCGGTTCCCGGTCACGCGCAATTCTTTCAACGCCGCCCCGCCGCCGGCGAAATCACCTCCCGACACGAGCGCCAGGAGGCGTCTGATGCGTTGAGGCTTGAGTGTAACCCGCTGGCTCCGCTCCCGCTCGACCGTGACCCAGGCTTCGCGAGCGACCCGTTCGCTTTCGATCAACCCGACTGCCGTCGAGTAGCCCGAGAGTTTTCCGTTCTCCAGCGTGAGGAGGACCACATTGTCCTGGCCCTCCTTGTATTCGCCGAATTCGGAAAACGCTTCGCGGAACGGACGCGGGTCGAGATAGATCCGCAACGCGCGCAAGGTCGAACTGTGGGTATAGAGGCACAGCACTTCTCCGGGGTGAGCATGGCCCAGCCGGTGCAGGCCGTCGATCACATCGATATAGAGGTCGAAGAACGAATGCCCGCCCGGATAACAATAGAAGGGATGTTTGATGAGCCGCTTGGCGGTTTTCGCGTCGACACCGAAGGCTTGCGCGGCCGCGTCGATCTCCGCCTGTTTTTCCATGCCGGTGACCCAACCGAAATCCTGCGACTCTAATGTGGACTCGATATGGGGATGGACGGCATCGGCCCGGTCGGGATCCAGTGCTTTCGTGATACGCCGGCAGAGTTGTTCCGTGTTCGGACTGTGGCTGATGAGGTGAAGGAAAGTGCGCGGCTCCAGATAGTTGCGCAAGTGTAGATAGCCCAGTTGTTGTCCGACGACGCCCACCATGCGGGCCAGCGCCGCCCCGACCGCCCCCGCCCGGGGAACTCCGCGTTCGGCATCCAACACATTCGCCAGTCGCCGGCCCACTCGATGGGTCTTGCTCTCCACTTCCGAAACGCCATGGCGCATCGTGAGGAACAGCGTACGGTCACCCAGATCGCGGGGGAGCAGCCAGAATCGGTCATCGCCTAGATCCAGCACGATACGGCCCTCGGCCAATTGCGGGGTCAGTTGTGTCCGCGGCACGATGGCGACCGGGCGGCGATGTGCAGGCTTTTGTATGGCGCCGATCGGCGCGCGATACAAGGGCGCGAGTTCTCCGCGGGCCAAGAGCCAGTTCCAGGCGGCAAAAAACACCAGCGGATCGCCGGCGCAGGCCTCCGTGATCACATCCTGGCGTGCGTTGCGATAGGCCTCGGCACCGGGTAGACCGGCCTGCGCCTGCTGGATAAAGGCTTTAATCCGGCCGGCCGCCTTCTCGGCCTGCGTTAGCCGGTCGAAACTCGGCGGGGGAGGCGGCGGTAGAACGAATCTTCCGCTTGATGTGCGTTGCGCGAGGACCTCACCGTAGGCAAGCAAGCCTGGCAGCGTGACAAAGTCCAACTGATCGGTTGACTGGCTGTCCGAAGCGCTCATGCGTGGCCTCGCGTGCCGGTTCGTAAGTAAATTTTAATGAGGCTGAGCATGTGGATCTCTGAAAACTAAGTGGATGTTCTTTTGCGGCGTGGTGACGGGTTTGTTAGAATGACCCGTTACCGACCGAATCACGGATGCCTCGTGCCTCACCGTTCACGTACAAGATGGTGTGCCGGGCCGATCTTGTCAAGACAGAAGCACAGCGCCATGCGAAAAGCGAAAATCGTCTGCACCATCGGTCCGGCGAGCGACGGCGCAGTTGTGCTCGATCAACTCATTCGCAGCGGCATGAATGCGGCCCGCTTGAATTTTTCCCATGGCACCCACGACTCGCATGGACGGGCGATCAAGACCATTCGCGAGACGGCCGATCGTCATGGGGTGGCGATCGCGATCATCCAGGACCTGCAGGGACCGCGTATCCGTGTCGGCGACCTCGACGGCGCAGTGGAGCTGCGCGCCGGTCAGCACGTTCGGTTGCGGACCATGTCCTTGCGATCCGGCGGGCAGATCGGCGCCAGGACGGTGTTCGCCGCTGGTACCGTGCAGGATATCCCTGTCACCTATCAGGCGCTGACCAGGGACATTCGGCCTGGGGCCAAAATACTCATCGATGACGGACTGGTGGAATTGACGGCGGATCGAATCGTCGATGGTGCGGTAGAGTGTACCGTGACGGCAGGCGGTCGTGTGACCTCGCATAAGGGGATGAATCTGCCGGGTACGGTTGTAAGCGCTCCGACACTGACGGAAAAAGACCGGGAAGATTTGCGTTTCGGCGTGGCGCAGGGCGTGGACTATATCGCCTTATCGTTCGTCCGAGGAGCGCAGGATATCGTAGCCGCCAAGCAATTGATTGCCGAATGCGGGGGTGAGGTGCCGGTAATCGCCAAGATCGAGCGGCAGGAGGCGGTGACGGACTTGGAAGCGATTCTTGCCCAGGCCGACGGCGTCATGGTGGCGCGGGGAGATTTGGGCGTTGAACTCGGCCCGGAGGCGGTGCCGGTGCTGCAAAAACGCATCATCGCGACGGCGAATCGCCGCCGACGGCTGGTGATCACCGCGACGCAGATGCTCGAGTCCATGACGCAACATATGCGGCCGACCAGGGCGGAAGCGTCGGATGTGGCCAATGCCGTGTTCGATGGGACCGATGCCGTGATGCTCTCCGCGGAAACGGCCGTCGGACAGTACCCGGTGGAAGTCGTGCAGGTCATGGATCGAATCATTCGGGCGGCCGAAGTTGAAACAGGGCCCTGTTTTGTCCGCCGTTCGCAGGGTGAGCAGGGACAGGATTCCATTCCGGAAGCGATCTCGCTCTCTGCCTACTCGGCTGCCGCGACGATCGGGGCGAGTGCGATCGTTGCCTACAGTGAACGGGGAACGACGGCCCGGTTGGTCTCCAAGCAGCGTCCGGTCGCGCCGATCGTCGGCTTGACGCCATTCGAGACGGTCCGCCGACAGATGGCACTATATTGGGGAGTGCTTCCCTACACTGTGCCGCAAATTCCCACGACCGATGAGCGGGTCCATGAAGCCGAGCGGCACTTGAAAGCTGAGGGACTGGCACGGAGCGGGCAACGCATCGTCATTCTGTCCGGGACTCGAATCGGGCAACCGGGCGGGACCAATCTGATGAAATTGCATGAGCTGGCATAGGCGCATGGACAGTCAGAGGCGCAGCATTCTCACCCTATTTGCCGCGGCGGTTCTGCTGCTGGCCTCGGGGACTCCGGGCATGGGTCAAACTAATGCGGTCTCGCATTCCCCGGCGAAGGTCGTGGAAAAATACTTCGCCCTCGACAACAAGGGGGTGCGGCTCGATGCCGGTTCTTTCGAGGCGGTAGCGGGCCTCGTGGATTGGAAGGAAGAGCCGGCCTGGGGCAAAGTTATCGTTATCAACGGCTTCACGGTACCGGATGACTTTCGACAGTGGGAGATAGTGAATAGGTTGGAGGTATTGGTGCCGGTGGAGTTTCATGTGTTGGGCGTCATGTATTTGGATACGGCCGGGTTTGTGCCGGAGCCTGGGACGGAACAGGTGCGTGTCCGTGTGAAGGTGCAGGGGGCACGATGGAAAATCATGGAGCCGATTCTCCCGCCCCATGTCGGCCAGAAACGAATGCTGAATGTGGTTCGGCAGGCCATGCTGGAAGAGAAGGACGGAGTGCGTCACGAGTCGTTGGCGGCCCTGCAGGCCGAGTTGCGAAAGGCAAAAGAATGACGAAGAAGGCAGAGATCGATTTGCTGATTTTCGACCTCGACGGCACGTTGATCGAGTCGAAATGGGATATCGCCGACAGCGTCAATTTGACGCTGCGCGATCTAGGCATGCCGGAACGCCCGCAGGAGGAAATTTTCGGGTTCGTCGGCGACGGGGTCAAGAAGCTTTTGCGGCTGGCTGTCGGTGAAGGCAACAAAGACTTGTATGATGAAGCTCTCCGGGTCTTTCGCGGACATTATCTCGAGCACTGCCTGGATCGTACCTCATTTTATCCGGGGATAGACCAGGTGCTCGCCCATTTCTCCGCCAAACCCAAGGCCGTGGCGACCAATAAGGCGATCGAGTATACGAACGTGATTTTGAAGGGCCTCGGCCCGCAACACTTCGTCTATGTCGTCGGCGGCGACAACGGGTTCGGTCTCAAGCCCGAACCCGGTATGCTGGTGCATGTGATGGAACAACTCGGAGTCGAGAAGGACCGCACGGTGCTGGTCGGCGACAGCACCAACGACATCAACGGCGGTCACAATGCAGGCATCCGGGTCTGTGCGGTGGGGTATGGCATGGGCAACCGTCAGAGGATGGCCGCCTGCCAACCCGATTGGTTTATTGAACGACCGGAGGAACTGATGGAGCTTTTCATATGATCAGCATCATAGGAGCGGGAAGAATGGGTGCGCTTATCCTGGCCGGAGTGCTCGCGGCAGCCTTGCCGGGTCTGGCCGGATCCCCGAGCCTGGCCGACCGGGTCATCGAACACAAGCTTGCCAACGGGATGACCGTTTTGATGGTCGAACGGCACCAGGCTCCGATCGTCAGCATCAACATGACGTTCGGAGTCGGCGGTGTGAACGAGCAGGTCGGCCAGACCGGACTGGCGCATTTGTACGAGCATATGGCGTTCAAGGGCACGCGGGCGGTCGGGACTCGAGACTATGAGCGGGAGCAGGCCGTCTTGGACGATTTGGCCATGGTCGGCACGGAGCTGGACCGGCGGGAACGTGAAGAAGCGGCCCGCGCGCAAATGGAGGGCAAGGCCCCGGTTCACTCCGAGGCGGTCCAGCAGCTGCAGCGGCGCTTCAAAGAACTGCAGGAGAAGGCAGGCGAGTATGTGGTGGGCAACGAGATGGCGTTGCTCTATCAGCGGCACGGCGGCGTCGGTCTGAATGCGTCGACGGGCAAAGACATCACCCGCTACGTCATCAGTCTGCCGGCCAACCGGTTGCCGCTCTGGGCGGCGTTGGAGTCGGACCGGATGGCGCATCCAGTCCTGCGCGAGTTTTACAAGGAGCGGGGTGTAGTCATGGAGGAGCGGCGGCTTCGGACCGACGACAGTCCGAACGGCCTGCTCTATGAAACGTTCACCTCCACCGCGTTCCAGGCGCATCAATACGGTGTACCGACCATCGGCTGGGGATCGGACATCCTGTCCCTCACACCGGCGGCAACCGAGGCGTTCTTCAAGACCTATTACGGACCGAACAACGCGACGGTGGCCATTGTCGGGGATATCAACCCGAAAGAGGTCATTGCTCTGATCGAACAGACCTTCGGGAAAATTCCGGCCGCGCCTCCCATCCCATCCCTGGTGACGGAGGAGCCGCCGCAACGCGGTGAGCGGCGCGTCGAAATCGAATTCGATGCCGAGCCCGCGCTGGCGATCGGCTACCACAAGCCCACCATCGGTCATCCCGACGATTTTGTGTTCGACGTGATCGACGAAGTGTTGACAGAAGGCGTGACCTCGCGGCTCTATAGCACGCTTGTGCGCGACAAACGGCTGGCGGCCTCGGTGTTGTCCGATACGAATTATCCCGGCGTACGCGCTCCGAACCTCTTCGTCATTGCGGCGACCCCGCTCGCACCCCATACCGTGACGGAAGTGGAAACCGCCATCTACGAGGAACTCGACCGGTTGAAGACCGAGCCGATTTCGGCCAAGGAATTCGAGCGGGTGTTGAATGGACTCGATGCAGACTTGGTGCGATCGTTGCGTTCGAACAGCGGTCTGGCCTCGCAGTTGGCCTTTTATCATACCGTGGCCGGCACGTGGCGGTATGTGCTGAATGCACGCGACCGTATTGCGGCCGTGACCCCGGGCGATGTGCAGCGGGTGGCCGCTCAGTATTTGACGAAGTCGAACCGGACGGTTGGTGTCCTGGTCAAGAAGGCGCAAGACAAGAAAATGGCGGCTGCGGGTGAGGTGGCCCGATGAGAAGCGTGAGCCGCGAAGTGTACGTCGAGCAGCGTGAAGCTGGCGGAGGACATCGAATGAGAACAGACAGAGCATGGGTGTCGGTCCTGGCGATGGTCTTCGTGATCATCCTGCAAGCGACCGTGGGATCGGCGGCGGAGTTTGCCTCGAACGATCCTCGCACGATGCGGTTCCCGACGGTGGAATTTAACCCGCCCGACGCCGAGCGAGTGGTGCTGGAAAACGGCATGGTGGTCTACCTACTGGAAGATCACGAACTCCCGCTGGTGACGATCAATGCGACGCTCAGAACCGGCAGCTGGCTGGACCCGGCGGACAAGGTTGGACTGGCCGGCATGACCGGGGCGGTGATGCGCACGGGCGGTTCGGCCTCAATGTCGCCGGATGAGGTCGATGAAGAACTCGAACAATTGGCCGCATCGATGTCGATCGGATTTGCGAAAGAGTCCGGGTCGGCGTCCCTCGATGTACTCAAGAAAGATCTGAAGCGCGGGTTGCAGATCTTCGCCGATCTGTTGCGACGGCCGGCGTTCGAGCAGAGCCGGGTGGAATTGGCGAAACTGCAGGCGTTGGAAGGTATCAGGCGGCGGCAGGACAGTCCCGGATCGATCGTGGGACGGGAGTTTGCCAAATTGCTCTACGGACCGACCCATCCGAGTGCCCGTGAAACCTCCGTTCGTTCGATCGATGGGATCACCCGCGAAGATCTGGTGGCGTTTCATCAACGGACGGTCCATCCCAACGGCATCATTCTCGGCGTGACCGGCGACTTTGAGAAGGCCGATATGTTGGCCCTGTTGCGCGACGTCTTCGGCGATTGGGCCAAGGGCAACGTGCCCGCCGTCACGATTCCCCCTGTGTCCGAGACCGACGCCCAGACCGGTCTCGTACGGTTCGTGAACAAGGACACGTCGCAAACGCACCTGCGGGTGGGACATCTGACCATCAAGGAAACCGACCCCGATTACGTGGCGGTCGCGATTGCCAACGACATCCTGGGCGGCAGTTCGTTCCGCAGCCGGCTCTTCAACGACGTGCGCACGAAGCGCGGCCTGGCCTATTCCGTCGGCAGCGGTCTTCGGGCCAGTGTGTATGATGAAGGGGTGTGGCTGATGCGCGCCGAAACCAAGCTGTCCTCGACCCAAGAGGTGGTGAATCGCTTCGTGGCCAATATGGAGCGGATGCGCAATGAACCGGTGAGCGACACCGAATTGGAAGAAGCGAAGGAAGCCTATGTGAACTCGTTCGTCTTTTCCTTCACCAGCGCGTCGAGCATCGTGGGGCGGCTGATGGATCTTGAATACGACGGGTTGCCGAAAGATTGGCTGCAGCAGATCCGCGACAAAGTGGTGAAGCTGACGAAAGAAGACATTCAGCGGGCGGCGAAAGCCCATTTTAATCCGGAGCGGTTGCGGATTCTGGCTGTCGGGTCCGGTGAGGCCCTTTCAAAAGTCTTGGCCAGTTTCGGCGAGGTGAAGGAAATTACGCTGGTGCCGGAGAGTTGAGGGGCAGACAGATCGAGTGGCTCTTTGCTCGCGCAACGCGCGGCATAAGAATGCCCTCGTTGGACGCGCACAGTCAGAGCCACCACGACTTGGCTGCTGGAGTGGCGAAGTGTAAGACGGTGTTCGTTCGATGCCTGCCTTGAAGTCTGAGGGGTGGGTCGGAAGCGTTGAATCTGGGCCGGAGATTCCTATGCCTCTCGAAGACGAACTCAGCGATATCCTGAAGAAGGCCCGCAACGGGCAGCAGCGGTCGGTGGCTGATGTGGCGCGGGCAAGTGGCTTGTCTGAAGTCGAAGTAAGTGAGCTGGAACGGGGGCAATCGCCACGTGGTCGCGAACAGGTCCAGGCTGTTGCCCGGGCGCTTGGGCTGAGGGCGGAACCGCTGGCGCAGGTGGTGGAAGGTTGGACCCCTGAGGCATTTCCCGCATCGGTAGCCCATGTAGAAACCCTGTTGGGGTCGATCGGTGGATATGAGGTCAAGGGCTATATCGTCCATGATCGCGGAGAAGCGATTATTGTTGATACGGCCTACAACGCCAGCGGGATGTTGGAACTGCTTGCCAAGCGGGCGCTCCGCTTGCGGGCTATTTGTCTGACTCACGGACACTCCGACCATGCCGAGGGAATTGAGACGATCCTGAGGGCCCACCCGGTGCCGGTCTATCTTGGCTCTGACGATCTCGATCTCCTGAGCTGGCGTCCATCGCGACAGCTGTTGCATGTGCCGAAGGCAGGCGAGACGATGGAGGTCGGCGGGCTGACGGTGCGGTTCATGCCTACGCCCGGCCATACACCGGGCGGAATCTGTTACCGTATTGAACAGGCCGGTGCCCCCGTCTGTTTTGTTGGGGATACGCTGTTTGCCGGTTCCATCGGTCGCTCCAATCCAGCGGGGCTCTATGAGACCCATTTGGATTCAGTCCGAAAGCAGGTACTGACGCTGACTCCTGACACAAGGCTTTTCCCGGGACATGGACCGGCCACTACAGTTCGTGAAGAGTTGCTCCACAATCCGTTCTACTCCTAGGGCTGGAGGCCTGGCATGAACCGTGACGACTCGGAGCAGCCGCGGTCTCCAGACGAACTGATTCCCCTCTCGTCCGACGAACCTGAGGAGGACGGAGAGGAAGACGAACGCCCGCGCTTCTCTGCATGGATGCTTCCGGCGCTCTTGTTCCTGCTCACCGTGTTTACCGTCCTCTGGGCCGGGGCCTACCAAACCAACACCAATCCACTCGTCGGCCCGTGGAACTTTCTCGTCGATGACCCCGGCTCGTTATGGCGAGGTATTCCATTTGCCGCCACCCTGCTGGGCATCCTGGTGACGCACGAACTCGGTCATTATGTGTTGTCGCGCATCCACGGTGTGCCGACGTCGCTGCCACTGTTCGTGCCGGGATTGCCACATTTCGTCGGCACGTTCGGAGCGATCATCCGGATGCGGGCGCCGCTGACGGATCGCCGGGCCCTGTTCGATATCGGCGTGGCCGGGCCGATTGCCGGGTTTGTGGTGGCGGTCATCGCGCTGGTGATCGGCCTCCGGCTCTCGACGGTGGTGCCGATTCAGACCAGTTATGGCATGCACCTGGGCGAGCCGCTCCTACTGCAGTTCGCGTCGTGGGTGGTGATCGGTCCGCTCTCTCCCACCGCAGACGTGGTGCTCCATCCGGTCGGGTTTGCCGCCTGGTTCGGGCTCTTCATCACCTCGCTCAACCTGCTTCCGATCGGCCAGCTCGACGGGGGGCACGTCGCCTATGCGCTATTGGGAGAGCGGCAACGCAGTGTGGCGGTTGCCCTCGTGCCGATCCTCATGGTGTTCGGTTGGCTCGGCTGGAAGGGCTGGTTCGTGTGGGTGGGGCTTGCCGGCATGATGGGCTTGGCGCATCCACCGGTACGGAATCCTCATCGTGAGCTGGGAGGAGTCCGTGTGCTGGTCGGTTGGCTTGCCCTCCTGATTTTCGCCCTGACCTTCTCCTGGGAACCGTTCATCTTGCGGTAACCGATGCATTGTCCAAAATGCGGCCGGGGACAGGACGACGACCGGGTTGAGTGTGTTCGTTGCGGGATTATTTTTGCGAAGCTCGCTAACGCATCACGGCCTCGTTCAGCCGATCAGCAGCATCGGCCCGTTCAGCGATCAGCAGCGCTGAGCTTCGCCGAAGAGTGGCTGCTCACGACGGAGGCGTCGGTCAACCCGTTCCACTTCGCCGGTCGGGTGCTGGTGTTTGGGTTACTGGCTCTGTGGGGCTGGCGATTCATGACCACGCCGCTCGA
>JBEIPT010000330.1:0-4403 GCA_040376895.1 Lysobacteraceae bacterium
CCATCGCGGCTGAAGCCGCTCCCACAGTTGGATTCCGTGCCCGAATCGCCAGTAAACCGTCATTGCGAAGACCGCGAAGCGGGCTGCGGCAATCTCATGCTTGCCTCAGGCTTGATCGCCAGTGCCAGATCGCCGCGGCCCGCAAGCGGGCCTCGCGATGACGGCGGCTTTTCGGCCGACGCGCTGCGGGTTGTTGAACCCAAATCCGCCAGCGCGGGCACCGGCGGGCTGATCGGCAACTACGAATTCATCTTGCCCACGCCCGGTTTTGAGCTGGACCCTCGATACGGGCAAAAGACCCTGATGGTTTACGCCCCGTCGCAGGTACACGCCGGGCCGGCGCGGCCCTTGATTCTGTTGCTGCACGGCACCGCGGGCTCGCCGCTGGGGGCTTTGCAGCAGGCCCGAAACGTTCGGACGTTCTGGCAGCCTTTGGCAGAACTGGAGCAGATTGTCCTGGTGGCCCCTACTGCCAGCGGCAACAGTGGCGGCTGGCTGGCGCCGGTCACGCTGGGTGATCGGCCGACCGACTACGATGCCATGGCCGCTGCTTTGGACTTCGCCGAGTCGCGCTACAACATCAACCGCAACCGGGTGTATGTGTGGGGATTCTCTTCCGGCGGGCACGTCGCGCTGGATATCGGTCTGAATCGCCTGCACGCCTCGCTGACCCGTTACCGCTTTGCCGCATTTGCCGTGAGTGCCGGGGTGATGGAGGGTTTGTCGTGTCCGCCCAACGACGAGCCGGCCTGCCGAATGGTGGCCGAGTCGGGCTCCCCCTTCCCGCTGTCGAGCCTGGTCGGCAACGCTGATCCATTACTGCCTCGAGCCCGGAACGACACCAAGCGGTTGATATCGTCGGGCTGGTCCATCCGTGCAGGCACGTTGCGCAGCGCAGTATTCCCGGGTGGTCATACAATCCTTGGTGACCATCCCGAATGGCACTGGCAGTACCTCAACCAGTTCTGGCGGGCCATCGATAAAACCGATGCACCAACTTCAATCACATTGCCCCGAATTGGTGCTGAACAAATCCCGCAAAAAACTCGCTGAACTGCAACTTTTCACAGGTTTGTGATGGCGTTTTGGTTGCACCCTCCGAAAAACGCGGGCTATACTTCCGGGGCTTTGCAGGACCCCATCCAAGCATTCTGTCCCATTAATCGAAATGCGCGGTGGCTTCGGTCATAAGGATTCCCATGGAAAACGTCAGTATCGCCCGCGGCAAGAAACTCGCTGCGCGCATGCTCGTCGCCCAGACCGTTGCCACGTTGCTCGCTGCAGTCGGTTTCTGGGTTGGTACGGGTGCAGGTTCTGCAGGTGCCGCGCTGGTGGGCGGCCTGATTCCGACGGTGGCGCTGGCGATGATGGCATCGCGAACGCTGGCCGGCGGGGTCAAGGGCCCTGAATCGGTGTTGGGCAGTTTGATCGTCGGCATGTTGATGAAGTGGGTCCTGATCACGCTCGGGTTTTACCTGGCGCTGGCAGTGTTCAAACTTCCCGTGCTGCCACTATTTGCCGGTTTTGTCGCCGCTTTGAGCGCGCAATTCGTGGCCGGAATTCTGAAAGATTGAAGGAGTTGCCGTGATTCAACTGCTTGCAGCCGGTGGGGAAGGTCCCAAGACCCCTACCGATTACATCACCCACCACCTGACCCATCTGGCGAAGGATCTGACCCCGAACGTCAGCAGCGACACGTTCATGGCGATCCATCTGGACACCATGGTCACGTCGTTCCTGCTTGGCCTGCTGATGATGTTCGGCATGTGGGTGGCCACGCGCCGTGCCACGTCCGGTGTCCCGGGTCGCTGGCAGGCCTTCGTCGAAATCGTGCTGGAATTCATCCACGGCCAGACGAAAGACGCGTATCACGGCACCAGCAAGCTGGTCACGCCGATCGCGATCACGCTGTTCTGCTGGATCATCATGATGAACTCGATGGACTTCATCCCGGTCGACTTCATCGCGAAGGCTACCGAGGCTGTTGGCCTGCACAACTGGCGCCCGGTCCCCACCGCCGACGTCAACGCCACGCTCGCCATGTCGATCACGGTGTTCTTCCTGATGATCGGCTTTGCCATCCGCGCCAAGGGCGTCGGCGGCTTCATCCATGAACTCTTCACCGCGCCGTTCGGCCCGTGGATGGCCCCGGCCAACCTGCTGCTGAACATCGTCGAGCTGCTGTCGAAGCCGGTATCGCTGGCCATGCGACTGTTCGGCAACATGTACGGCGGCGAAATCGTCTTCCTGCTGATCTGGATGCTGGCTTCAGCCGGCTTCGTGGGTACCTTCTTCTCGGCGCTGTTCGGCCTGGGCTGGGGTCTGTTCCACATCCTGATCGTGATCCTTCAAGCCTTCATCTTCATGATGCTGTCGGTCGTGTACCTGAGCCTCATGGAAGAGCACCACTAAGTACGGCCCCTATTCGCACCACCGGTTTTCGCTTCACCCTTTTGTCTTGACCTACCTGTTTTCAATTTACTTTTGACTGGAGAAACACCATGGAACTGCAGAGCCTCCTCAACCTGGTCGCACAGATCAACAGCAGCACCGCAATCGCCATCGGCGTCATGATCGGCCTGGCCGCCATGGGCGCGGGAATTGGTATGGCCATCATGGCCGGCAAGTTCCTGGAATCGGCTGCCCGCCAGCCGGAATTGATCCCGGTTCTGCAGGTCCGCATGTTCATCACCGCCGGCCTGATCGACGCGGCTTTCATCATCACGGTCGCCGTGGCCCTGATGTTCGCGTTCGCGAACCCGCTGCTCGGCGAAATCGCCAAGCAGGTCACCAAGCTGGCTGGCGCCTGATCATCACAGCATCGTCGGCGCGGCAACGCGCCGTCCAAAGAAGCCGCGCGCCGGTTTGAACACCGACGCGCCATTCGAACCGATGCAGGAGCCCATGCATGAACATCAATTTGACTTTGTTCGCGCAGGCGCTGATGTTTGCCGGCTTTATCTGGGTGATCGCCACCAAGATCTGGCCGCCGCTGTTGGCCGCGATCGAGGACCGTCAGAAGAAGATCGCTGACGGACTGGCTGCCGCCGACAAGGCAAAGTCAGAACTCGCCGCCGCCGACACGCGTGTGCAGGAAGAAGTGAAGGCAGCTCGTGCCAAGGCTTCGGAGATCATCGAGAAGGCCAATACCCAGGCCAACCAGATGATCGACAAGGCCAAGGACGACGCCCTCGCCGAGGCCGCACGCCAACGCGCCGCCGCACTTGCCGAAATCGACAGCCTGTCGAATCGTGCCAAGGAAGAACTCCGCAAGCAGGTCGCCGCGCTCGCGGTGTCCGGTGCCGAGCGCATCCTGAAGCGTGAAATCGACGGAAACGCCCACAAGGCGCTCCTCGACCAACTCGCTGCCGAGATCTGACATGTCCGCGAACCTGACGCTCGCTCGCCCCTACGCCCGTGCCGCATTCGAGACCGCCAAGGCCGACAATGCGCTCAAGGACTGGTCCGCCAAGCTCGCGTTTGCCGCCCATGTCGCCGCCACTGCCGAAGCAAGAACATTGCTCGGCAGCCCGAAGTTGGCCATTGCCGACCAGGTTGGCTTGCTGCTGCCGCAGGGTGAAAACCTTGACGGCAGTTTTGCGCGCCTGCTGACTGAACTTGCCAAACATCGCCGTCTCGGCGTGCTCGGTGAAGTCCAGTCGGGTTTCGAATCTCTGAAGCGTGAGGCCGAAGGCCTGATTCGCGCCAAGGTGAAAACTGCCGTGGCGCTTGACGCCGCGCAGACCGAAGCCCTCAAGAAAGCCCTGAAGCGCAAGTTCTCCCGCGAAATCGAAATCGAAAACGAAGTGGACGCATCAATCATCGGCGGTGCCGTGATCGATACAGGCCATCTCGTCATCGACGGTTCCGTGCGTGGACGCCTGGCCCGCCTGGCGCAAGACATCGTCCGGTAACGAAGCCGCGAACCAAAACAAGCTCAAGATGCGACCCGTGCGCATCGAAGGAAAACCGAAATGGCTACCCAGCTCAACCCCTCAGAAATCAGCGAACTGATCAAGAACCGCATCCAGCAGTTCAAGGTTTCCGCTGAAGCGCGCAACGAAGGCACCATCGTCTCCGTTGCCGACGGTATCGTGCGTGTGCACGGTCTCGCCGATGCGATGCAAGGCGAAATGATCGAAATGCCGGGCAACACCTTTGCCCTGGCGCTCAATCTCGAGCGCGACTCGGTCGGCGCCGTGGTCCTTGGTGACTACGAGCACCTGCGCGAAGGCGACGCGGTCAAAACAACCGGTCGCATTCTCGAAGTGCCGGTGGGTCCGGAAATGCTCGGTCGCGTGGTCAACGCGCTGGGCGAACCGATCGACGGCAAAGGCCCGATCAACGCCAAACTCAGCGACATCATCGAGAAAGTTGCACCCGACGTGATCGCCCGGAAGTCG
>JBEIPT010000491.1:0-2644 GCA_040376895.1 Lysobacteraceae bacterium
CCACAGGATTGGGCGGGTGGCAATTCGCAGCTCTTTGAATGTTGCTGGAACAATTTCCTGAAGCGAACGTTCCACGGAGTGTCGTCAAGGCCCGAACGAAGTATGCCGTTTTTCGAGCATACAAAAAGCTCGCAATGACAGTTTGTGGGGTCCGGGTCATATGCGGCAAGCACCGAACGTGCCGTCATTGCGAGCCCGAAGGGCGCGGCAATCTCGGGCTTGCGGTGAGGCTCGAGGCAAGAACTGATTGCCGCGTCGCTCAACTCCTCTCAGTGACGACATGAAGCAAGCGCTTTCCGATCCTTCGACGGATCCCGACTGAAGCCACTCCTACATTTCGCCCTCGCGCCGGATCTTGTCGAATGCCTTCAGGCGCCACGGCCGAAGTGCGAGCACGAGGCTTACACCTGTCCGCTCGTTTGCCACGAGTGAGGTATCGCGGGCCAGCAGCAGGTCGAATTCCCGCGCCAGATCTTCGATCCGCTGTTTCATCAGCGCCGCCGTTGGCTCCGATACCGAACCGGCCAGCAGCAAGAGCTTTTCGTCATCGCCTACAAACGGCTCGGCGAAGAACTCGGGCAAGAGCTGACGGGCGAACAACTGCTCGATCGGACCGCCAGCGCGCCAACGGAAATTGCGGGCCGTCCGCAAACGCACCTTGTTCATCGGCTGCAATTCCACAATGCCGAGACGGTCAAGTCGCGTCAGCAGCAAGGTCCATTCGGGCTTGCTGAATTTGTACCGGCTCAGCACGTCTTCTTCGCTGAAACGGTTGATCGCCAGATACAACGCCAGGAACAAGCGCGGGTCGGCGACCAGCGCTTGTTCCTGTTCCTCGCTCAATTCCGATACCGGCGGCTTTTCGGATCGCGAAAACTCCAGCAGCTCCTGGAGATCGCTGCCGATGGCCACACAGATGGCCTCCAGCTTTTCGAGCGTCATGTCGGCCTGCGAGAACCAGCGCTTGACCGACGCTTCACTGATATCGATGCGCCCGGCGACGTCGGCATAAGTCATCCCGCGCGCCTTGATCAGCCGCTTGAGACCATCCACCAACTCGAGTCGCAAAGTCATCGACCTATCGCCTTACTTCAGCGCTGCATCAACGGAGGCTTGGGCGATCGGGTGGTACCCCGGCCGCGCCACGGCATAAACTTCCTTTGCCCAACGTTTGCCGTCGTCGGATTTGGCCAGCTCGGCCCACAGCGGCATCATCAGTTTGCGGCGACCAATGCCAATCAGGTGTGCGCGCATCGGTTCGCGAATGGGCTCGTACCTGGCGCGGATGCCGGCAAGGAACCAGCGCATGGCGATTTCGGCGTTCTTGGTCTGCGACAGTTGATAGGCCGCATCGAGTTCGGCCATCTTTGCTGCTGACAGATCGAGCGGCAGCTCATTCAGAAAATGCAGCCACTGTTGCGTGATCCAGCTCTTTGCTTCCAGCTCGGCAGCGGTGCGTTTGCCAGCCAGGAAATCGGTCCGTGCCGCGTCCACCACATCAAACAAAGGTGCTGCGGTCAACGTCGCCGAAGACGGCACACCCGGCTGATGTAACCAGGTATCCACTTCTGCACGCGGGAACTTGCTGTCTGCAACATCGAACACGCGTGTTCCGAAGAACTTGAGGAACTCATCGGTGCCGACACTCTGGAACGCGTGGGCGTCAAACCACTCGCGCAGCAATGGATCGAAAACGTCTCGACCCAACCGCTTTTCCATCGAACGCAACAACCACTGACCCTTGTCGTACGGCACACCACTCAGACCCTCGTCCGGATCGCGGCCCTTCAGCGACACCACAAGATGCTGGTCGGCCGGCGCGAGTTCTTTCAGTTCGGCGATGAGTTCGCGTTGGCTGATGACTTGCTCCATCTTGGCTTGGTCGAGTCCGAACACAGCTTCGGTGATGCGGTTCTCGACGTAGCTGGTGAAGCCTTCGTTCAACCAGATGTGTTCCCAGCTTTCGTTCGTCACCAGGTTGCCCGACCAGGAGTGCGCCAGTTCATGCGCGATCAGGCTCACCAGCGATTTGTCGCCGGCAATGACGGTGGGCGTGATGAAACTCAGACGCGGATTCTCCATGCCACCGAACGGGAACGACGGCGGCAGGATCAGCAAGTCGTAGCGGCCCCAGCGATACGGACCATAGAGTTTTTCGGTGGCCGCGATCATGGCTTCACTGTCTTCGAATTCCTTCGCGGCGGCGGCCAGACGACCCGGCTCCGTGTAGACACCCGAACGCGGACCGATCGACTGGAACGCAATGTCACCGGCAGCAATGGCCAGCAGGTACGAGGGAATCGGCTGCGGCATCGTGAATCGATAACCGCCCACACCCGTTGCAGCAGGATCGTTGTCGGCACTCATCAGCACGCGGATGCCTTCAGGAGCCGTGACATGTGCGCTGTAGGTGAATCGCACGGCCGGGGTATCCTGCAGCGGCACGAACGAACGAGCATGGGCTGCTTGTGCCTGCGAGAACATGAAGGGCTTTTTCTTGCCCAGCGTTTGTTCCGGCGCCAGCCACTGCAGCCCCGATGCGTTCGGCGAGGTCTGGTAGTACACACGCACCTTGTCGGGAGCCCCGTCCAACTGGATGCGCAGGCCTTGACCAAACATCGGGCTCCGAGCACCCAGGCGGAAC
>JBEIPT010000105.1:0-10463 GCA_040376895.1 Lysobacteraceae bacterium
CCAACCAACCATAATTATGTTTTGGCCGGCTTCTGGTCCGGCCCCTGCGGGCCAACCCCCGCCCCCCCGGTTTCGGGTGGGCCCCTTCCTCCGGGGGGGGGGCGGGTTTTTCGCCGCGATGCGGCCAGTGTTCATGCCCGCCCGGACTTCCCGTCCCGTTCGGCACCGCTACACTCCGCTAGTCGATCACGACGGCCGTTTCCGGGACGGACTGCTTCATGACGTTGATTTGCTCCAATTTCGATTCACCGAAAACCCTTGGTTTTTGGGTTCAGCGCTGTGCGCTCTGGTGTTTGCTTACGATAGCAAGTGCAGGCTTCGCCTGTGCGGCACCCCTCACACTGGAAGACAGCACGCTCAGTCACGACGCGTGGCCCCATGTTCGCGTGTTGAGTGATCCGGATCGGACCATCGACGCAGCCGACGCGCTTCGACGATTGCCGGAATTCACGCGGCCAGCTTCGCCCCATGCCGGCATGGGCTTTCGCGACGATGCCATGTGGTTTCATATTCCAGTGGTCACGGCAGCCGATTCGGACGGTCGCTGGATCATGGAAATCGACTACGCGTTGTTGAACAGGATCGAGGTGTTCCTCTCTCGCGACGGTCGCGCCGAGCCCATCGCAACGATGGGCAGCTTGTTGCCCTTCCGTGATCGCCCGCTGGGGTCCCGCACGCCTGCGGTCACGCTGGATCTGGTGCCGGGCCAGGCAGTGGACCTATTGTTTCGGGTCGACACCCGAAGCTCGATCATTGTGCCGGTGAGGTTCATGAAGCCGGCTGCATTTCATTCGCATGCCAATCACGAGTTTCTGCTGCAGGGCATCCTGATCGCCATTGGACTCTGCCTGCTGGTTTACAGCCTGCAACAGTGGCTCAACCTGAAAGACATCGTCTACGCCAAGTATGCAGCAGTGATTGTCTGCCACCTGCTGTTCAGCATGCACCTGTTCGGCCTGGGCGCCATTTACCTGTGGACCGACCGACCGTGGATCGAAGTCCACATGGCCGGGCTTTCCTTGCTGATGGTTTCGGCCACACTGGCGCTGTTCGTGGAGGCCGTACTCGCCGACGATCTGCATCGGCATGAGCGTCTCGCGCTGAAAGTGTTGGCCGGGCTGCTCGTCCTGTTTGCGCTCGTATTCGCGCTTGACCTCATGAATAACCGCTTGCTGGGGCTTGTGTCGGCCGTGTTCGGGCTGATGCCGGCACTGATCGGTCTTCGCGGCGCCCTCGCCCGCGTCCGGCGCGGCGACAATGTCGGCACCTATTTTATTGTCGCCTGGGCCGGCTATTTCCTGACTGGCGTGATTTTCTCGCTGACCATCAACGGTCGCATTGGCGTCAATTTCTGGACGCTGCATGCGCTGCAGTTCGGTGCCACGTTCGACATGCTGCTGTTCATGCGGATCGTCGTGCTGCGCACAGCGGCGGAACACCGGGTGGCGCAGATCGCCAGGCACGAACGCGACATGATGAAGTCACTTGCGAACACCGATTCGCTGACGGCCCTCAAGAATCGACGCGGACTGAATGAGGCGCTCGCGACGCTGGTACCGATGGCGACCCGCGAGCGGCTGCTGGCCCTGTACATGCTGGACCTGGATGGATTCAAGCCAGTCAATGATCAGTTCGGTCATGACGTGGGCGACGAACTGCTGATCAGCATCGCCAATCGGCTGACTGCCGCCGTCGGCCAGCAGGACATCGTGGCCCGTGTGGGCGGCGACGAGTTCGTGGTCGTCTGTACCGATCTGGTCAGTGAAGACAAAGCCGCCGATTTCGGAAACCGTCTGCTCGAGGTGTTCCACGCGCCATTCCAACACGGCGCCCACCACAACAAGGTCGGCGTGACCATCGGTTATGTGGTGGTTCCCCAGGACGGCACACAGACTCCGTTGCTGCTCAAGGCTGCCGATGCTGCGATGTATACGGGCAAACAGTTGGGCAAAGGGATTCTGGTGCGCGGCGCGGCGCACTGAGCCGGCTCACGGTTCGAAGCCATCACTGAAGATTCGGGTCTCGATCAATGCGGGCGTGATGATGGCGGCGCCGCTGTCCTCGAAGCACCACCCGTGTATCGTGGCTGGAAATCCCAACGGCGCCGTGGTGGTCAGCAGCACCCAGCCGTAACGGATCTCGGTTCCGGGTTCGAGACGAAAACGCACGCCCAGATAACCCGTCGCGCCGGCCTGCCAGACGCTGGTGTCGCCCGTGAATGCGGCACGCGTGAACAACGAAGATGGCCCGATGATTGCGCCCGATCCGAGCAGCGCATAGGTGTCGCCGGCGCTGGCGACACCAGCACCGTTGTTCGCAGCCGATCCCCAGTAAAACTTGAGCTGGTCACTCGGCACGCTGTTGGCGGAGGCATAGATGTCGATATCGAAGCCGGGAACACTGGCTTCGGTCTGGCCAGAAACCGAGGTGACCAGATTGACGTACAGCCCTTCGGTCGTTGCCGGCACTGAGAGCTCAGCGCCCGGGACACATTGTTCTGCGGCCATGACCTGGGATGCCGCCATGGCCTGCACCAGCAACAAGCCCAGCACAGGGAAGGAACAAGCGAATTGCTTCAACATTGCGGTCTCTCGAGATTCACCTTGCGACGCCAACACTTTACCGGCTTGCGCACACTTGGCGAAGTTCAGAGCGACCGATCGTCACCGGAGTGTTCCCAAAGCGCCGCCCGAGGATCCAATCATGTCTTTGGCACTGCCTCAGGTTTTCTTGCCGTGCATCGCAACGCCAGCTGTGCATCAAATCCCCGAGCCCCCTGGACTCGGGAGAGTCGTCGATCCGACCGTCGGCATTGTTCGGACAATCAGGTAATCAAGCGAAAACCTGCCGGGCCCCCGAATCACCAGCCAAAGGAACAACATGGCCCAGGTGCCGTGGGTTGGCCAGGCATCGGGGTAGACCAGACACTGGATGACCAGGGTCATTCCGAGCAATGCCAACGCCGAGAACCGTGTCGCCAGTCCGAGCACAAGCAGTAAGGGGAACAGGTGCTCCGAAATGGCAGCAAGATTTGCCGCCAGACTCGGGTCCAGGAACGGCAGTCGATACTCTTCCTGGAACAGGTACAGCGCCGAATCATTCAAAGTCCAGCCATCAACTTTGGTCTGGCCTGATCGCCAGAACACAGCCGCTGGAAATAGTCGTGAGCCAAGCAGTAACAATGACTCGGGAAATCGGCGCAATAGTAGGATCGTCTTCAGGGCAAGCATTTTCATATGGTGTCGGTCTCTTTGGGTATCAGTGTTCCAGCGCCACGATCAGCCCATCGACGATGAGGGATGTGATCGCGCTGGTGGCGTCGAAATGGGATTCTCGTTCTGTCGTTCTGTGCAGTGCGTCGCCGAATGACCGGCCCCCGGCCAGTTCGTGGCGCAGCACCGCTTCGCCTGTCGTCAGTCGCCGCTGCTTGACTTCAAAGCCAATCCGCCAGACCTGGACGGACTCGGCGTGCCATCGGATTTCCGTGGACATCGCCCCGCCCGACTGTTGGTAAAACCACAGCGACAATGCGGGGTGAGGTGATTCAATCATCCGCAAGGACGGATGCAGCCTTGGCAAGGAGTTCATCAAGGTGTCGATGGACAAGGCTTGAAGCTGTCTTGCGGTCAGAGCAACCGCATCCTCGGCGTGATGGGCCTCCCGACGCGCCCAATCGATACGCCCGACATCACCCAACCATGGCCAGGCGGACAGCGGCGGGAACCCTTCGATGAACTCGGGAAGTGCGGGGCTGTACTCCTGCATTACGGGCGAGCGAGGTGGCATGGCCCGGATGAATTCAGCTGCCAATGCTTCGAAGTAGGTGTCACCGACGGCATTCACGACCGCCGGATAAGCGGTGCGCAGCGTGTCCGTCAGCCCGATTCGCGAGGTGTTGCGATGCACTCCGAAACGCTCGTGGACCTGCGCATCGCGTGGAAATGCGTCGGGAAGCATCGGCTCCGCATCGAGCATGGCAGACACAAACTCCGGGAACAGAGCTGCGTTCATGAATCATCCCAATTGATCAATGCGTGAACTGCGCTCTGTCGGACCCGTTCGACTTCCGCGGCGAGCACTGGCCAATCCGGCAGGTTGTGGTCCCACTCGATCAGGGTCGGACGTGGCCCTGCACGCCTTAGCGCGTCACCGTACAAGGCCAACACCTCGCCGGAAGCAGCAGAGCCATGGTCGTCGATCAGAAGCTCGGTCCCATCGTCAAGCAGTCGGCGACTGTGCCCCGCAAGGTGAAACTGCTCGATTGCATCGAAAGTCAGCCGATCAATATAGACCTTCGTGTCGACGCCTTGGTTGTGGCACGACACGGCAACATTGTTGAGGTCCAACAGTAAACCGCACCCGGTGCGCTGATGCAGGGCATTGAGGAAATCGGCCTCGGCGAGGTGATCACCTGCAGCCAGATAGCTGGCCGGATTCTCGATCAACAGCCGTCGTCCCAACGCGGTCTGCGCCGCGTCTATGTGTTCGGCAACCCGAAGGAACGCAGCGTCATCATAGGCCAATGGCAATAGATCAGGCAGCCAGATCCCGTCGTGGCCACTCCAGGCCAGATGTTCTGAAAACAACTGCGCTGGATGGCGTCGAAGCAGCTTGCGCAACCGACCAAGATGAACAATATCAGGCGCCCGGGCACCGCCCAGTGAAAGTCCGACCCCATGAATCGTGAGCGGCCAGCGTTCACCCAAAGCATGCAGCTGGCGATGCGGGTTTCCGCCGTCGCCGACATAGTTCTCGGCGTGGACTTCGAGAAAATCGACCGCCGCCAGGTCGTCGGACATCACCGCCTCAAAATGCGCCGACTTGAATCCGACACCGATCGACAGGGAACGCTTGAAAGACATGGCGGCGACGATTGGCAAGAATCAGCGGGACTGGCCGGTCATGGCAATGGGCGACAACGAGCCCATGCCATGCGGTGTCTGGATGCTGGTGCAGGTTCCCTTGGGCACCAGCTTCCAGGCATTACCCTGATAGTCGGTTTTTGAGGTGCCGGCACACGATGTCCCCGGGCCTGCGGCGCAATCGTTCTGCCCAGCCAATGACACACCGAAGCACTTTTCCTTGCCTTGGTTCGAGGGAAGTTCATCGGCCGCAGCAGCCGACAGTGCCAGCGCGCTGCCCAGGGCCATTGCCATGATGGTGCTGAAATCGCGTCGATTCATGTGGAAACTCCAGGAGTGGAAGTGAATGCGCGGCGACCTCAGGGCCGCCGCGCCCGTTGACTCACAGCGAGGCTGGAGTCTTGTCCTGGATGACCGGCCAATTGACGTTGGCCGCGGCAATGTTTCCCGTCACGTCTTCCGACCACTTCTTGAACACGTCGGCATTGACGTTCAGGTAGAGCTTGCCGTCGACGACCTTGAATTGGGTCGGATCGACGTCGAGCTTCTTGCCGAGCGCGGCCCCCATGGCGCAGAACCCGCCGAATTGCGGCGCGTAACTGGCAGGGTTGGCCTGAAACAACTTGAGATTGGCAGCCGATGCGAACCGGAATGTCGCACCGTCGTGGGTGGCGCTGAATTGGGCGTCACCAAGCGTCGGTTTGCCGTCGGTGAAATAGGCAACTGGGTCATATCCGTGCAGGATCACAGCGTCTTCAGTGACATTGATGGCGGCCGCAGATTCGGGATCATAGGCGTAGCTGCTTGACGGGAAGGAACCGGCGACGATCGACAGGGCCATTGCGGCACTCAGGCCGAGGGTACGGAAAAAGGTGTTCATGGGAATCTCCATTCTGGGTTGTGTAGTGGTACGGGTGTGCAACTGGAAAAAGGGGGTGCTCAGGCAGCGAGGCGCACGCCGCGCGGATGCACATGAGGGAAATCGACTGTCGTCCGGGCAATGTTGTTCAGGTAGTTGGTGAACACATTGAGCGCGACATTGGCGACAACTTCGACCACCGCGTCGTGGCCAAAACCCGCGGCCTGAAATTGGGCCAGTTCAGCGTCATCAACCTGTCCACGTTTGGCGATTACTGCCTGGGTGAACTGCAGCAGCGCATTCACTTTGGGGTCGGCCGAGCGGCCGTCCCGGGCAGCCTCCAGTTCGACTTCATCGAGCTTGGCGACATGTTTGCCGAGATAGCTGTGCGCCGACAGGCAGTATTCACAGCCGTTGGCTTCAGCCGTGGTGAGCGCGATCCGCTCACGGACAGCACCGTCGAGCGTCCCGCCGGCGGTTGCACCGCTCAGACCCAGATACGCACCAAGACCAGCCGGGCTGTGGGCAAGGACTTTCATCAGATTCGGGACCATACCGATCTGTTGCTTGACGGCGGCAAGCAGAGGTTGGGAAGCGGACGGTGCTGCGTCAACGGCGGGGATAGGCAAGCGATTCATAGGGACGTTCCTTGGTTGGAGTGGAGGACCCGCGCGGCGGACGATTCCGCCGTGCGTTCGGTGTGGTGCACTCTAGGCAACACGCCTTGGCCGCTGAATCACCGCGACCGACAAGGCACCCTTGCAAAAACTGGAAAGATCACGCGCTAGACTCAGCCCAGTCGGGAGATGAGCACTGCGGATGGACCGGATCGAAGAGATGAGAGTGTTCATCGCGGTTGCCGAGCTCGGTGGCTTCGCAGCGGCTTCGCGCCAACTCAAGTTGTCCGCGCCGACGGTGACTCGGGCGGTGGCTGCACTGGAAGAACAGATCGGCACCGAATTGTTTGTACGGACGACCCGCTTCGTGCGATTGACCGAGAGCGGTGAGCGTTATCTTCAGGACAGCCGGCGCATCATGCGCGACCTCGAAGACTCGGAAGCACAGGCGGCAGGTGCCCATTTGGCACCTCAGGGCACGCTCGTCATCGCGTCGCCAATCGTGTTCGGTCAACGTCTGCTGTTGCCCTTGCTGGTCGATTTTCTGCAGCAATATCCGGCGATCGATGCGCGCGCCCTGCTGGTGGACCGACCGGTGCAATTGGCTGAAGAAGGTATCGACTGCGCTTTCTGCATGGGCGAGTTGCCGGATTCGGCGATGGTCGCCGTGCCGGTTGGGCACATTCGTCGCATCGTCTGCGCGAGTCCGCAATACCTTGCCGCACAAGGGCAGCCAGAACAGCCACAGGATCTCAGCCGGCACACTTTGGTCGTCTCGGCTGCGGATGGCCGCAGTGACCGATGGCGATTCGTCGACGGCAATCGCGAGCTGGATATCGACATTTCGCCCCGCCTCACGGTGTCCACCAACGAGGCAGCCATTGCAGCCGCGCTTTCCGGTTTTGGGCTGACCCGGGTGATGTCCTACCAGGTGAGCGCCGAACTTCAGCGTGGTGATCTGCAGCGAGTGTTGCAGGCTTTTGAAGCCAAGCCTTTACCCGTTTCACTGGTGAATACCGAAGGCCGCCGCGGCGCGGCCAAGGTTCGCAGTTTCATCGGTTTTGCCACCGCGCGCCTTCGCGGCCATCCTGCTCTGGTGGGCTAACCCGGATGGATCGCATCGTAGAAATGACCGCGTTCGTGGCAGTAGCCGAAGCACAGAGTTTCAGCGCGGCTGCAAAAAAGTTGGGGCTGTCGCCACCGACCATTACGCGCAGCGTCTCGGCGCTGGAAGACCGGCTCGGTGCGCGACTGCTGATTCGTACGACACGCAGTGTTCGACTTACCGACGCTGGCCAGCAATTCTTCGAGGACGCCCGACGCATTCTCGGCGAAATCTCCGATGCAGAGCAGGCTGCCGCCGGCGCACAGATCATCGCCCGCGGCGCCTTGCGAGTTACCGCGCCTGTGCTGTTCGGCGAAATGTTCGTGCTACCGCTGCTGCGGGACTTTCTCGCCAAACATCCGCAGCTGACGGCGCAATTGATGCTGCTCGATCGCGTCGTCAACATCGTTGAAGAAGGGATCGACCTTGCCGTTCGGATCGGGCGCTTTGAAGACAGTGGCTTGCAGTCCATCGAACTGGGCAGCGTGCGCCGCATGCTGGTGGCTGCCCCGGATTATCTGGCTTCGCAGGGCACGCCGATGGAACCCATCGATCTTCATGCACACCGACTGGTCATGTCGACGGGCAACAACGCCAGTCAGGAATGGAGTTTCGGCATGGACGCATCAACAACGATCCGGGTCGAGCCCACAATGACCGTCAGTACCTTGCGAGCGGCCATTGACAGCGCACGAGCGGGTTGGGCGATCACGCGAGTGTTGTCGTATCAGGTGCACGACGACCTGAAGGCGGGGCGCCTGGTCGGGGTGCTGGAGAATTTCCAGTCTGCGCCTCTGCCCGTATGCCTGGTGTTTCCCCACAGCCGACGGCCCTCGGCAAAACTGATGGCCTTCATTGATCTGGCGAGTGAGCGGCTGGCGACTGCGCTGGTGAAGTGAGCGCATTCTTGCCAGGCCTGTAATGGTGGGTTGCGAATTCCGAGCCTTCTGACTGGGTACGCATGGGCGGATGATTCGTCCGCCCCAACCAATCAGGAGTAAAACCATGAGCCTTACCCTCCACCGCTTTCCTTTGTCCGGCCACGCCCACCGAGCCGAGTTGTTGCTGTCACTGCTCGGCCTCGATGCCAATCTGGTTGATGTCGACTTGCGCAAAGGTGCGCATAAGCAGCCCGACTTCCTGAAGCTCAACCGATTCGGCCAAGTGCCGGTACTCGAAGACGGCAACCAGGTGATCGCCGATTCCAACGCCATCCTGGTCTATCTGGCAAAAAGTACGGTGGCGAGCAGTGGCTGCCGAATGATCCGGTGTTGGCCGCGCAGGTCCAGCGCTGGCTGTCGGTCGCTGCCGGTCAGCTCGCCTCCGGGCCGGCCCGGGCGCGACTGATCACAGTGTTCGGCGCCCCGTACAATCCGGACGAGACGATCGCTCAGGCGCACGCCTTGCTCAAGACCGTCGAGGCCGAACTGCAGGGTCGCGACTGGTTGGTCGGTGAGCGAACGACCCTCGCCGATGTAGCCGCCTATACCTATATCGCGCACGCCCCCGAGGGGAACGTCTCGCTTGATGCGTATCCGAACATTCGGACCTGGCTCGCGCGCATTGAGGCTCTGCCGGGTTTTGTCGCCATGCAGACCACCCGGGTCGGACTACGCGCCTGATCATCAACCTTCAGTGGGGCGGCGGTCTTGCCGTCGCCCTGCACCCGCGCGCCCGAACCCAGACAAGGAAACCGTGATGCCCTCACTTCGCCCACCTCTACCACCCTTCACCCGCGAAACCGCCATGCAGAAAGTGCGACTGGCCGAGGACGCATGGAACTCGCGTGACCCGCAACGTGTGGTGCTTGCGTATACGGTCGATACGATCTGGCGAAACCGAACAGAGTTTCCAGTCGGCCGCGAAGCCGTTCAGGCGTTTCTGGAACGCAAGTGGCCGCGCGAACGCGATTATCGGCTGATCAAGGAACTCTGGTCACACGATGGATCGCGTATTGCCGTGCGTTTTGCCTATGAATGGCAGGACGAAGCAGGCAGTTGGTTTCGCTCCTATGGAAACGAGAACTGGGAATTCGACGAATTCGGCGCCATGTCCAGGCGGTATGCCAGCATCAACGACCTGCCGATTGCAGCAGCCGACCGTTTGTTCCATTGGCCTCAGGGACGTCGGCCAGATGATCATCCCGGCCTGAGCGAGTTGGGCTTGTGATCCGGCATCCAACTGACGTGCAGGCGACCCGGTACATCGACACCGATGTGGCGATCATCGGCGCCGGCACCGCCGGAATGTCCGCGTACCGGGCGGCGGTGGCACACACTTCGCGGGTGTTGTTGATCGAGCGTGGCGTTTACGGCACGACATGTGCCCGCGTTGGCTGCATGCCCAGCAAACTGCTGATCGCAGCCGCTGAAGCGGCGCACGGGGTCGCCGCTGCCTCCCGCTTCGGCATCAATGCCGGAACCCCGGTCATTGATGGAAAGGCAGTGATGGCTCGGGTCCGAAGCGAGCGCGATCGCTTCGTCGGATTCGTTGTGGATGCCGTCGAGAACTGGCCTTCGGATCACCGTCTACTGGGTGACGCGCGCTTTGTGGACAACCACACCCTGCAAGTCGGCGCGACGCTTGTTCGCGCCAAACGGATTGTCATCGCCACCGGATCCCGGCCGGCGGTGCCCGCTGGATGGCGTGAAGCACTGGGGGACCGACTGATCGTGAATGACGATGTCTTCGATTGGACCGACCTGCCGCGATCACTCGCCGTCGTCGGTTCGGGTGTGGTTGGCCTGGAACTGGCACAAGCGTTGCATCGACTGGGTGTTCGCGTGCGCCTTTATGGTCGCAGCGACCGACTTGGCCCGTTGACCGATCCCGCTTTGCAGTCATTGGCTACGCAAACATTCGACCGCACGCTTCCGACGACTCTATCTTTCAGACAGTTCGAACCTCGTCGTGATGGAGACGAAGTGATTGTTCGTGTGACCGACCGCGATGGACACGTCATCGAGGAACACTTCGATGCTTTGCTGGTTGCCATTGGCAGGCAAGCGAATGTCGACACC
>JBEIPT010000138.1:0-8961 GCA_040376895.1 Lysobacteraceae bacterium
GACAGGCCGCCCCGAAGCCCGAAATTCCGGCCCGGACTGCGACGAATGTCGTGGCCGGGCCCATGCTTGGGGGCAAGACTCGCGACCGGTCTCGGGCTTTGCCCGAATTCTGAACGTATCTTGCTTGCCGGCCCGAACCGATAAGGCACGTCGTATGGCCATGGACATGCAGCAACAAGGCGCGATCAATGATGGAACGCGCTACGACTTCGTCAATGCGAGGCAGCGTTTGCGCCGGTTTGTCCTGACCATGGTGGCCATGTTGTTGTGTGTCTGCGCCGGGATTGCCGCCGCGCAGGTTGGTGCGCCGCCAGTGGGTGCCGCCTGTGTCGTCAGTGCCGGCAATCGCAACGCACCTCTGGCCGCTGACGGTTCCTATACGGTCTTCGGGATCCCGGGCAATCTCGGCGCCATTCGCGCCCGCGCGACCTGCTCGGATGGCAGTGTCGGACAAAGTGCCGTCGGCTTCACCAACCCGTTCCAGCCGGACACCATCCATCTCGGGCCGATCGTCTTTGGTCAGATCGACCCGGTGCCGGTGGCTGTGACACTGAGCGCTCCGAGTCGTTACCTGACGACCGGACAGACCTCACAGTTGACCGCCACGGCGGTGGGCATCAATGGCGCCAGTTACGATGTGACGCCGCGCAACCAGGGCACGGTCTATTCCATTTCGAATGACTTGTTGGCCACGGTCAGCGAGAACGGTGAAGTCCGAATCTATCCGCAGTTCGCCGAAGGTTCGTCCAGTCGGGTTGTGGTCAGTTCGATCAGCGAAGGCGGTGTCGCCTCCACCCTGATGTATGTCCTCGGTCCTCGTGGAACCTTGACCGGCACCATCACTGCCAGTGATGGCCTGACGCCGGTTGCTGGCGCCGAAGTCAGCGTGCTGCGCCTGCAGCCGATGGAGCAGGCAGGGACGGCGATCTCCGATGCGCTGGGCCAGTTTCGACTTGAAGGCGTCAGTGCCGGAAACTTTGTCGTCTCGGCCATCGAGCCGGCCACCCTCGACCGCGCAGTCGGGTATTCGCGCATTGGTGTCGAAGGCGAAACCGCCAACATCAATCTGCGTCTGAACGGGCTTGGTACGGTTGCGGTCACGGTGCTTGATGCACTCGACCAGCCCGTGCCTGGAACCGAAGTCACATTCACCGCACTCGGGAATTTCCGCGATGTTCGAGCCCTCAACACCGGCGCAAACGGCATCGCCGGCTTCGCGAATGTTGCTGCGGGCGATTTCACCGTGTCCGCTCGCGAGCCAGTCACACGTTTGATCGGCACGGCCGTGGCCCGGGTTGCCGCAGGCGAAGTCCTGCCATTGACGCTCAAGCTTCAACCTGTGGGCGAGATTCGCGGCCGGGTATTCGATGTCGATGGCACCACCGTACGTGCCGGCGTGCAAGTGCGCATCATCAGTCGTCAGCGCGGCATTCTCACGCAAATGCTGAGTGCAGCGGACGGCAGCTTCGCGTTCGATACGCTGCCCTTGTCCGACGGCCCCTACACACTTGATGCATTCGTCGATGGTCGTCTCCGTGCGCGCCTGCCGGGTGCCGTCCTCGCTACACCCAACGAAGTGCTCACGCGCGACATCGTGTTGGCCCCGAGTGCCACGGTTCGCGGCGAAGTCCGCCGCGGCGGCAGTGTGGTTCCGGATTCGCTCGTACGCCTGCAATCTTTGGAAGGTCTGCGGCTCTCGTTCGAACAACGCGCCGATGCTCAGGGCCGATTCCGATTCCCGGCCGTCCCGGTCGGTGACTTCGAATTGCTGGCCACGGCACCGAACGGGCAGAATGCCCGGGCACTTGGCCGTGTCACCGCCGATGGTGTGGATGTCACACTGGACGTGGTCATTGCCGATGACACGCTGGCTGGTACGGTATTCCAGCGTGATGGCGTGACACCCGTCGGCAGCGGCGTGACGGTCTACCTGGCGCCGAAGTCGCTGGGGAACCGTTACACCTACGCTTCGGTCGGTCAGGGGGTGTTGAGCACCGAAACGGATGCGCAGGGCCGCTTCGGTTTTGTCGTCGAGCAGACCGGCAACTATTTCGTTCAGGCAGAGCAGGGTCTCGAGCGCGGTCGTTCCGAAAGTGTCGTCGTGAACCTGAATCCGGCACAGCCCCTGGAAGCGCGAGTGGTGTTCCTGGCAAAGGGCACGGTACGTGGTCTGGTGCGGAATGTTTCCGGTATCGCCCAGGGTGATGTACCGGTCACCATTCGCAGCGAGGGCGCGTTCACGCTTGAACGAAGCACCCGAACGGCCGCCAACGGCAGTTATCAGATCGACGGCGTTTTTGTCGGAGATCTCACCGGCTCGGCGCGCAACGAAGTCACGCAGTTGTCCGGCATCAGTTATGGGCGCCTGAATGGAGAGGCGGAACAGGTCGATCTCGACATTACGCTTGCTGCCACTGCGACGATTTCCGGACAGGTCGTGAAGCGACTTGGCGGTGCCGCGACCGGGCCGGTGCGACTGACGCTGCGACGCGACGGCGGAGTCGTTCAGGTTCGCGAGTTCCCGACCGCCAATTACCAGTTCGATCTGGTGCCGATCGGCCGGATCGAAGTGGAAGCAGAGGAACTGGTTACCGGCGATCGTGGAATCGCGACGACCCGTGTGGCCGGTGCGGGCGATGACAAAGTGCTCGACGTCCGTCTGGTGGGCCAGGGTCGGGTCGACGTTCAAGCTCTTGATGAACTGGGTCAACCCGTTGTCGGTGCGCGGATCACCGTGCGCACCGGCCTGCCGTTCAGCGACAGTCAGGAACAACTCAGCGATGTTGCCGGACGCGCCTCGTTCGACGGAGTGTTTGCAGGCGATTTCAGTATCTCGGCGAGCAAACCGCTCGTACTGGGAACCTTGTCCGGTTCCGCCCAAGGCACACTGTTGCCGGGTGCGACCCAGGCTGTCACCGTGACGATGCAGACTCTGGTCATTGGCAGCGTCGAGGGACAGTTGCTGCAACCCGATGGCGTGACACCAGCCCCAGCGGGCTGGGTCATCCGGATGCTGCCGGAGCCCTTCCTCGATGCGTTCGTGACGACTACCGACAGCAACGGACGATACCGGTTTGCCGAGGTTCCGGCTGGCACCTACACCATCGATGCATTGCGGTTCTACAATCCCCTGAGTTGCCCGCAGCGGGATCGCGTGCGTGCTCGCGCAACCGGCGTTCAAGTCGTCACGCAGGGTGAAACGACCGAAGCCGATCTCACCTTGATCGGACAGGGCGTGGTCAGCGGTCGAGTGACCGCACCTTCGGGTGACCCGGTTCCGGGCGTACGCATTACCCTGACGAATCCTGACCCGGTCTATGGCGCCAATGTCACCTGTACGGGTCTGACGACGTACATCCGTTCGACCGACGGCAATGGCGAGTACATATTCGATGATGCGCCGCCGGGAGACTTCACGATCGTGGCGAGCACAGCGAACGGTGCCCAGGCTGCAGAAGGCATTGGGCGCGTGCGTTTTGACGGTGATGCGGCGGTGGTTGATCTGGAATTGGTCGACAGCGCCATCACCTTGCCGCGCACGTTGCATGATGCGAACGGTTTCAGTTTCGATGTTCTGGGCAACGGTTCGATTGGCACCGGCACGAACACCGTGTTTGCCGGCAGTGGCCCCGACAACGCCGGCATGCGTCTCGAAATCGTGCGCAACGGAGTTGCCGTGCCGTTCGTCAACGGCAACGGCAGCATCGGGCGCCTCGGTCGCAGTGGCCAGCAGATCGATGTCGATGATTCGACTGCATCCGGATTGATGGTCCGTCGCGAGGTCTACGTGCCGCGAGCCGGGTATTTCGCACGTTACCTCGAAGTCCTCGAGAATCCGGGAACCGAGGCAATCACGGTCGATGTGCTGGTGAAGTCACATCATCGTGCCGCGCAGTCGAATCCGCGCGTGGTCGACACCTCCGATGGTGACCAGATCCTCAATGTGATCGGCCTCGCGCGCGATCGATGGGTCGTGGTTGACGATCAGATCGACGCCGATCCATTCGTGGGTGGGTCATCCATTCCCGCCACGGCGCATGTGTTCGACGGGGCCGATGGCGCCCCGGTGCAGGTTGCCAGTGCCAGCTACGAATTGATCGGACAAACCGGCCGCCTCAACTACCGCTGGAACGCCATCACCGTGCCGGCCGGCGGTCGTGTCGCGCTGATGCACTTCGTGCTGAACCAGATTGACCGCTTCAGTGCGCGTGCCGCAGCGATGCGCCTCTCCACGTTGCCGCCGGAAATGCTGGACGATCTGACCACCGAAGAACGCCGGGCTGTACTGAACTTTGTGCTGCCGGACACATCGGCCATTGAGCCATTGCCGAACCTCGACGCCGGCCAGCTTCAGGGACGTGTGTTCAGTGGGGATGGTGTGACCCCGGTGCCGGGTGCGGTAGTACGGTTCAAGAGCAAACATCCGCTGTTCGGACGCGTTCGATTCGACACTACCGATGAGCAGGGTGGCTTCGGATTCCGTTCGACGCTGGACGGCACGATCAACAACTACGTGATCCCGGTCTTCGGGTTCGATCTGTCGGCCCGATACGCACGAAGCCAGGCGGTGACGGCATTGACGCCGGGCGACTTTGCACCGGATATGACCAGTGTCGAACAGGATCTCGTGTTCGTGGGTCAGGGGGATGTCCGCGGCGTGGTTCGTCGTCACAATCAGTCGTCGCTTGCCGACGCAAGCGTGATCCTGTGTCGGCTGCCCAACCGGTTCAGTTGTTCCGACGCGGAGCCGAATCCGTCGAACCGTGATGAGAGTGCTGCCGACGGCCGTTATCTCATGTTGGCGAATCCGCCCCGCGACTATTTCCTGTTTGCCCAAAAGCCGCATCCGCAACAACCGCGTTATCACGGTGCGCGTCCGATCTATGGTGCCGGCACCGTATCGATCACCGCTGGCGATACCGCCGTGGCCGACGTGCTCATGGAGGAAACCGGTTCGATCGCCGGGCAGATCCTTTCGGCGGAAGGCACCCCTGTTGTTGATGCCTATGTGGAAATTGCACCATTGCCGGGCGTGCAAGCAGCGATTCGCGGAACGCGCACCGATACATTCGGGCGGTACCGTTTCTTCGACGTGCCGCTGGGCAACTTCCAGGTGCGTGCCGAAGACGAGTCGAGTAATGCCCAGGGCAATGGCCAAGCCACTGTTGTCGTCGATGGCGAGAGCATCGTCGACATTACGCTGCGGCCATTCGGACTGCTGCGCGTGCAGGTGAACTATGCACGCGGGATCGCCGCCGGCAATGCTTCCGTGACGATTGCTCCGTTTGCGTTCGGTCGGGCCGACACCAACGGTCGCATCAATCTGCAGGCACCGGAAGGCACTCACGTCGTGCGGGCAACCCATCCGGACAGCCTGCACCCTGATCTCGCCGGAACTGCTACCGCCGTGATCGCCGCACCTGGGCAACAGGTGGATGTGATCGTGACACTCGGACCGGGCGGCAACGTCTTCGGTACGATCGTGCGGCCGGACGGCACTACCTTGGCCGAAGGGTTCCCCTACAACGTCCGTCGCCTGAGCGGCGGGTCGCCGGAGTCCCGTTCGGCGTACACGTCGAATACCGGTGCTTTCCGGCAGAACGGCCTGCCGCTCGGTCAATACTTGCTCACTGCCTACGATGCAGCACAGGACCGGTACATCGATGCCGAGTTCGCGCTGACCGCGGACGGTGAGGAGGCTGAGTTGAATCTGGTGTTGTTGGAGAACCGGATCGCGCTCCCGGCCGATCTGCTGGATGCCAACCGCTTCCGCTTCGATGTCCAGCGAAACGGTTCGTTGGCTCAGGGCAGCGGCAGTTTCAGCCAGGGTGCAGCGCGCCTGAGTGTCAACGGTATTGCCTACACGGGTGAGACCAGTGCTCGCCTGGAGGCCACCCGAAGGCAGTTCCTGATCGCGCAGCCGACCAGCATGGGTGGGCTCAACGTGTCACGCCGCATTCACGTGCCGCGTGGCGCTTACTACGCGCGTTATCTGGAGATATTCGAGAACCCGTCCGCCGGGGCCATAACGGTCGACGTGGCTCTGAGTCATCGTCTGGCTGCCGGAGCCGTGATCGCCAGTTCAAGCGGCGATGTTTCCGCAGATGCCTCCGACCATTGGGTCATGTTCGACGATGCCGTCAACGAGGACATCCTGCTTCGTGCGAATCAGATTGCACCCACCGCATTCGTGTTCAGTACCGATGCCGCCGCGCTTCGGCCGGACACCGTGACGGTGCAGCCGGAAGGCGGGCTGCCGGAACTGCGCACTCGCTGGAGCAGCTTGACCGTTCCGGCCGGTGGTCGGGTCGTGCTGATGCACTTTGTCGTCCAGCAGATCCATCAGGCCGGCACCCAGTCGGCGGTCGAGCGACTGCTGCAGTTGCCGCCCGAGGCATTGGCCGATCTGGGCACGGAAGATCGCCTGGCGATCCGCAACGTCGTGCTGCCGCCGGTCGGGACAGACAGCGTCCCGGCATTGCCATCGTTGACGGCGAGTATCTCCGGTATTGCGTACGAGGGTGACGCCCGGACACCGGTTCGCTCGGCACGAGTGACGGTTCAGTCGGCACACCCTCTTTTCAACCGAATCTGGGGCATGGTGCCCGATCCGTTCCCCGGGTGTCCTCAGGGCACGGCCGTCGGCAGTCTGATGACCATCGCATCAATTCCGCCGAATACCCAGAATCCGCCACCGGTGGGCCAATTTGTCCTCGCAGGTCAGTTGACCGCGAACGATTCGGTCGCCTTGCCTGAAGGTGTGCCCGTTCGGATGACCGCGCAGGAAGCACGCTCCTGTTTCAACTACGCTTCCGGCCATCCGTGGACACAAGTGCCATCACGCGTCGAAACGCTCGAAGTCTCGGCGCAGCGTGATCTGATTTTCGACACCGGCGTGCTCACGGGTACCGCCACCGGCTCCGCCGACTTCTCGGTGACCGGCGGTCGCATGTTCCTGTCCATCGATAACCCGGATCCTCCGGCCTCCCGGTTCATCCCCATTGCGGCAGATGGCACCTGGACCTATCCCGGCCTGTTGCCCGGTACTTACGATGTGCTGTTCGACGTGCGGCATACCAACGCCACCGGTCCGGACATCCTGCGCGGTCAACGTCCGGCGTCCATTGTCGATTTGGGCCAGATCACCGTGACCGACGTGGACCTCCAGCCGACCGGCCGAATCCAGGGTGCTGTCGTGAGCTTCACCGGTGAACAATCCGTGGCAGCCCGAGTGCTGCTCAGCGGCTTGGCTGACGATCAAACCTACGACCAGTGTGCCAGCGGTTGTGTTCCGGAAACCTTGGCGAGAAATCGCGGCAAGCGACTGGTCAGCCGTGAAGTGCTGACCGACAGTCTGGGCCGGTACGCCTTCTCCGCAGTGCCGGTAGGCCACTATACGCTGACGGTGATCGATCCGATTTCGGATGGCCGCACCAGCCGTGAGCTCGATGTAGTCGCGAACGAAACGGCGCTCCAGAACGTCACGCTGCTGCCGCTGGGGCGCGCCGAACTGACTGTGCTGACTGCAGCCGGGCAGCCGGTTGTGGATGCCTATGTATACCTGCATGCCGATGCTCAGGGCTTCGAGAAGATTGTTGGGAGAACCGATTTCCTGGGGCGTCTGACCGTTGCCAATATTGCTGCAGGCAACTATCGCCTGCGCGTTCGCGATCCGAGATTCCCGAACGTCACCTATCTGGACCGCACTGTGACGGGTGCGATCACCGGCCAGGGTCAGGTCGATCCGCAGACGGTGACGTTGCGGGCGGTGGCAAACCTGGCCATTCGAGTCGTCTATGGTGACGTTGCCGGCCCGGGCATCGTGGGTGCAGACGTGCGATTGATCGATGGCCGGGGTACGCAGTATCTGGCCGACACGAACGCGCAAGGTGAAACCGCGGCGACTGTCGTTCCGGATGGGGCGGTGACGCTCCGCGCCAGCGCAAGGGTTGCCAACATCGACCGCGAGGGTGACGTGCAGTTGACGATCAGCGTCGCCCAGGACAATCAGACGGTGCCCGTCACCGTGAATCTTGCCGATGCCCTGGTGCCTTTGCCGAAGACGTTGTACGACGCGAATCGGTCGGAATATCTCGTGGATGCTGCCGGTGCAGGCGTGTACATGCCGACATTGAGCATCTCGGGTACCCAGTTCAGCGGAAACAGCCATGCGGTGCAGCAACTCGCACAACGGCAGTTCAGCGTTGCCCAGACTGCACCGATCGCTGGTCTGCGCGTATCCCGAAAGGTTTTCGTGCCACGCAATGGGTATTTTGCGCGGTACCTTGAAATCCTGGAGAACGAGAGCAGTTCACCGGTCAACGTCGACGTCCAGGTCGCAACCGATTGGTCGTCGTACTTCTCCCTGCATGAAACCAGCAGCGGCGACGACATCATTGGTGATGACCGCTGGGTCACGTGGGCACGTTGTTGCAGCGACTACGTTGCCACTCAGGGCGCTTTGTTTGCCGATGCGGGAATTCGTGCGCCAACTCTGGCGATCGTGACCGAAGAGGGCGCACAAAGTCTGCGCGCGACCTGGTCGAACGTGACGTTGGCGGCAGGCGAACGCCGGGTGTTCATGCACTTCCTGACGCTCCAGCATGGCCGCACCGCCGCGCGCGATTCGATGCAGCGACTGCAGCAGTTGCCGCCGGAAGCCATGGAAGGATTGGTGGCGGAAACGCCAGCATCGATCGCGAGTTTTGTCGTTCCGGCCGATGGCCAAAGTGCACTGCCGAGCCTGCCGAGTCTGTTGGGGCAAGTCAGCGGGCGAGTGCTCGAGGGCGACGGCAGTGGTGTCAATGGCGCCGGGGTCCGAGTGCGCAGCCAGCATCCGCTGTTTGTCCGGGAATGGAGTCGCGACGAGGTGGCGAGCCTGGTGAGTGATGCAACCGGTGCGTATCGCCTTGACGGTGTACTTCTTGATGACTCGCAGAGTGTGCCGATGCCGGTCGATGC
>JBEIPT010000462.1:0-2878 GCA_040376895.1 Lysobacteraceae bacterium
AGTATGCCGTTTTTCGAGCATAAAAGAAGCTCGCAATGACAGGCTTGCAGATTGCCGCGCCGTTTGGGCTCACACCGGCTTGCAGGCTGACCTACGCTCCGAATTCACCAGGGATGTCATTGCGAAGACCGCGCAGCGGTCTGTGGCAATCTCGTCCTTGCCTCTAGCTTCATCGCAAGCACGAGATTGCCGCGCCCTTCGGGCTCGCAATGACAGGCTTGCAGATTGCCGCGCCGTTTGGGCTCACACCGGCTTGCAGGCTGACCTCCGCTCCGAATTCACCAGGGATGTCATTGCGAAGACCGCGCAGCGGGCTGTGGCAATCTCGTTCTTGCCTCACGCGTCATCGCAAGCACGAGGTTGGACACCACGACGCACCGTTTGACCCCGGACTCAATCGATCACCCGGTCAGTCTTTCACCCCGCGCTCCGGCAACGCCGAAAACGCAAACAGCAGATCCACGTAAGACTTCTCGATGTCAGCCAATCCAGCCGCCTTCACACCCGGCTTGGGCGAGATCAGCATGTACTCGTCAGGGGCGTGCGCGCCGGCGCCATGGCCCAGTCCGCCGAATACAAACGGCAATCCCAACGTTCGGGTGAACTGATAGAACGGTGCGCTGCCGCCGAGCCAGGGCGCCACGCGGGGTGTTGCGCCGTATTTGTTCAATACGCCGATCGCGGCCTGCACCAACGGTGCGTCCACCGAAGTGTTCGCTGCCGGATAACCCGACATCGGGCGGATCACCAGGTCCTTGAAGCCTTCGCTGTCCAGCCGATCGCGGATCATTCGGTACGCTGCATCCGGTTCCAGCCCGGGCGGCAGACGGGCGTCCATCTTGGCCGTTGCCTTGTGCGGCAGGACGGTCTTGGTGCCCTCGCCGGTGTAGCCGCTCCAGATGCCGTCGACATTGAGCGTGGGGTGATAGAGATTACGCACGATGGCGTCACGGCCTTCAATGCCATCGATCCAGCGCACCACGCCAAGCCCCTTTCGCGCACTGTCATCGTCGGCCTGATCGGTCAAGGTGTTGATCAACTTTTGGTCCGCGATCGTGGGCGGCTGCACCGCCTCATAGAAGCCCGGCACGTTGATGGTGTTGCCATCTTTGGACGTGAGCGCAGCAATACCCTGGATCAGTCGCAAGGTCGGCGAGTCGACAATCGATTTCATCGAACCATGGATGTCGCTGCGGGTAGGTCCACCCCAATCACCGCCCACCGATTCCAGTTCGAAGTAAATGATGCCCTTGACACCCAGGTTCAGCGTCGCCTCGCCCTTCGCGTTCTGCAGGTTCATCGGGAAGAACGCACCATCGGCTTTGCGGAGCCGATCGAGGTAGGGCTCGATTACCTGGCCAAAGTTCGGCGAGCCCAGTTCTTCTTCACCTTCGGCGACGACGACAAGATTCACCGGAAGTTTGCCGTCAACAGCGAGGATACTCTCGACCGCATTCAGGAACGCGCGTTGTGGCCCCTTCTGATTCGTTGCGCCACGCGCCATCAATACCGTGCCCGTATCGTGCTCCACCAGCGAGCCGGCGAACGGATCGTCGATGCGCCAATTCGGGTCAACCGGCTGCACGTCGTACATCATGTAGACCAGCAGCGTGCGTGCAGCGCCGGCATCAAAGAAACCCACGACACCGGGATGTCCCTTCGTTTCCACCAACGACACCTCACTGAACTTCAGCGCACGCAGGTCGTCCGCCAGCAGGTTTGCCATGTCGCGAACGCCGTCGTTCTGCGCGCTGATCGAGCGCTGCCGCACCCAGCGCTGCAATTCGGTGATGTGCTTCGGGAGATCGGCATCGATGCGGGCGTGGATTGCTGCGTGATCGCCGGAATAGGCCGGGATCGCCGCGGGGTCAAATCGCTCGTCGGTACTGAACGGCGGGATGGTGGGTGCGCCAAACACTGCCGGAGCGGCCAACACGAACGAAGCCAGGAACGATTGCCAAACCAGAGCACGCTTCATGTTCTTCCTCATCGCAGATGGTCCGAGCATCGTAGATGTTTCCTTGTCGCGAGCCTAGCGTGTCGTGTGCAGCCGCCGGACCGGATGGACAGGCAGGCTCGAAGTCTTGCCTGCCGCCAGCGTGCCCTCATCTGCCTTCGGCATCTTCTCCCGCAAGCGGGAGAAGAACCAACCACGCACGCTTCAATAGCGTTGTGGCCGGAAGCTAACGGCTCTGACTCTGCCTTCTCCCGTGAAACGGGAGAAGGTGGTCCGCAGGACCGGATGAGGGCGCGCCTGGCGCGAAGTCTGGCCTGTCGCAAGCGGGAGAAGATTTGCTTCGATCTGGCTCAATGAAACACGGCATGCCTGCTTGTGTGGGCCGAGAACGGTTTCAGGCTGGTGTTGTGTTCCGTGAATGGGATGAATCAATTCCTCGTCTTTTGAGCCGATGCGGCGTTGCTCGTCTCGAAATCCTTAGGAATTCTTGTTCAACCCATTTGCAGAACACAACATTAGTCCGCAATACAATCCAGCCGATCGTTGAATCCCGATGAACTGCGATAGTCGAGGGCGAGCAGCGGCTGGCCATTCTTTGTGCCGCGCACCGACACGGACACGATCGTCCATCCGTCCGGAAAGCCGGACATCGTGGCCTCCCCGTTTCGGATTTCGAGGTCGCCGATGTCGATCAATTGGCCGCCCGGCGAGATCTTGTGGCAGCGATAGTCGCCGTCAGGAGCATCGCCCGTTGCGGCAACTTCGGATTCGTCTTCGACCGTATTCGCACTCGGGGAACGGGCGTACACGCCGAGCCCAGAGCGAGGGCGCAGTTTGTCGAGGCTCATAAGCGTATCCCAATCGCGACCATAGCCATCGAAAGTCACGGCGCACTTGCCGTCGGCATTCGGCGCTTGCAAT
>JBEIPT010000224.1:0-6451 GCA_040376895.1 Lysobacteraceae bacterium
CCGCCCCTCCCGGTCAGTGCGTCTTCCGTTTTGCGGGGTGTGGATATGTCGTGCGTGCCTCAATCTACGTCTCAAGCAGGAGGTGGCCGCGCCCTTCGGGCTCGCAACGACGGCAGGTTTTAAGCCGATCGCCAGACGGCAAGTTGTTGGCTGATCGCCGAATCGGCGCGGTACTTGCGGCCCGAGTAAAAGCCGCCCCACACTGTCATTGCGAAGACCGCGAAGCGGGCTGTGGCAATCTCGTGCTTGCCTCAAGCTACATCACAAGAACGAGGTGGCCGCGCCCTTCGGGCTCGCGACGACGATAGCTTTGCCTTTCAGGCGCGCCCTGGTAACGGAAGCGTCTGCCCGCGTGCTCAACGAAGCGCCTTTCGCACCACTAGTTTGAGCCCGGACCAGATTTCAGTGACCGCACACACTTTGATGTCGACAAAACCCAGCGGCAACGCCAACTCGCGGATCGTGTCTTCCGTGATGGTGGTAGGGACCTTTGCCGACTTTTTGGGCCAGGAGATCCAAAGAGCCGCTTCCGGACCGAGTTTCTTCCGGAGCGTGGTCAGATGTTCTGCGAGGTCTTCTTTCTGGGTCACGAACACATGCGCGATATCGACACTGGAGTCGGCCTCGCTCACGAACTTCACTGCGGCCGGAAGCGGAGCCAACAGACTTTCGTATTGGTCGGGCGCGTCGACAACCAGAATTCGATGCGCTTCCTTGATGCCCAGCTTCTTGAAGAGGGGCGTTCCCGAGTAACCGGCGGTGCTTGAAGTGCCCATGTGGATTACCGTCCCGACAGATAGAGCGGATCCAGCAGTGCTCCTGACAGGGCACCGAATTTATTCGATGGGTCTGCTTCCATAAGCATTGACCCAGGCTCCTGACTGAAACCCGCAATGAGAATACCCAAATCGCGTGATCTGGCTAAAGTGGATTTTCAGGTAACGTCTGCGAGCGGCTGACGACCCGATTGGTTCGCGAGTCTGGACTTGGTTAATATCGGTCGGCGAGTCGTTCGAGGTGCTGGCTTTGCCGAGGCGCTTCCGGAAGATTTTCTCCGGCAAGTACCTTCGGCTTTCGACGACTCAGGAACTGCTTTCTGCAACTTGGTTGTCTCGTCATTGAGTTCGATTCATCCCCGAGAGGAAGACGATGCGTTCCATGTTTTCGCGGCACCGAACCGTTCTGGCCATCACACTGGCCCTTGCCACTCCGCTGACTCAAGCACAGTCGGTGTTTTTCGAAGACTTCACCGACGAGGCGATTGCCCCCTGTAATCCGGCCGCCGCTGGTGGCTTTACTGCCGGAACGTATCCGTTCCCGGCAAACTGGCTGCTGCGTAATGTCGACAACAGACCGCCAAACGCCGCCGTTGCGTACGTCAATGCCGCCTGGCGGGTGCGCGAAGATTTCATTACTCCCGAGCTGACCAACTGTGTCGCATTCAGCACGTCCTGGACTTCGCCGGTTGGTGTGGCGGACGATTGGATGTGGACCCCATTGATCAATCTTCCTGTTGGTCAGCTCGAATTGGCTTGGCGTGCGCTCGCACCTGACGATTCCTACCGCGATGGGTACGAGGTGCGGGTGATGACCGCTGCGGACGGCCCGCCGACGGGCGGCGCCGGGGTTTTGGGCAATCAGGTTTCGTCGTCGGTGCAAGTCTTCTCGATCGCGGCAGAGGCCAGTAGCTGGACACAACAACGAGTGCCATTGACATCGTTTTCTGGTCAGAGCGTCTATGTCGGGTTTCGAAACAATTCGAACAACATGTTCTTGCTTCTGATCGATGACGTGGCCGTCAACCTCGCTGTCCCGAATCTTGCAGCCACCGCGCCAGTGCCCACAACACCCTATACCCGCGTTCCGACAGGTGTTGCGTACGTTCCCGATCTAGGCGTGCGAGCGTCCAATGCGGGTTCGGTTGTGCTCAATAATGTTTTGGGGTCCGCCACGCTGAAACGAAATACCACCCCGCTCAGCGTATCGAATGCGACCGGGATTCCACAGCTTGCGATCGGCGCCAACCCACTCCTTGTGTTTCCTACAGCGTTGAATGCCATGACCGGCGATGGAAACTGGTCGATCGAGTACCAACTTGAGGCGGCGGAAGCTGGTTTGGAATCCACCCTGGCGGACAACACAATCTCTTCGGCAGCAACGCTCGTCGGCGGCAACGAACTCTCCCGCTTCGAGGGCGATCCGGTGAGCGGGTTGGGTATTGGCGCTGGCAATGGTGGCGAGTTCGGTGTGCAGTTCACGTTGCCCACTGCGACCCGCATCGAGGGCATTCGCTTCGCGCTTGCAGAACACCCTTTGGACCCGATGAATCCCGACATCTGGCCAGGTTTGCCGATCGTGGCGCAACTTCGCAGCTTCAATACCGGCACTGGCAAACCTGGCCCCATCATCGCCACGACGACCGCGGGCATCACCGAACGTGCGGCCACAAACTATGGCCTGCCCTTCGCCGGCGGACCACAACTGCTTCAACCCGGCACTTATGTCGCGACGATTGAAGAGCCGGTCGGCGCGACGTCCATGAGTTTGCTGGTTCATCTTGGCCGCTTTCAGCCGGGTAACGTTTGGGTGAATTGGCCAACGATCCCCTCCGGTGACTGGTCAAACATTGAAACGTTCGGGGCCGCCTTTGAGCGTATGCCACAGATCTCGCTGCTGACCTCGATGGAAATGTTTCGCGACGGATTCGAGCAGTCCGCAGCACCCGGCATGGAGCTGACGCAGGATGCGGCAGCAATCGATGCGGTGCAGCGCGAACGGACCGGCCCTCTGCCCGTTCACGCACTCTCTGCACCGCACAAGTGAGGGATTTGCGAACTCATCCGGGTCGCTGAGCACATGTCGAACCAGGCTCATCGACAACGCCTGGCGACATTACTTGCTGCGGGTGATGTTGCTGCAGCCGACCGGCTGCTCAAGCGTTGGCGGGCCGAGCAGGCCAATCAGCTCGAACCTCGCCTGCTGCGTTCACGGCTGTCGCTGCTGCAGGGTGAGTTCCGCGATGCCCGCGATCGGGCGACGGAGTCGGTGGGCCACTTCCACTGCCCGCCGTCGTTTGCACTGGAGGCGCTGAACTCTCTGCGCAGTTTTGCCGCGCACGACGAGATGATTACGTTCGGGGAGCGTTATGGGCTGTGCAACGACATGCCGGCCCAGGATCTGGCGCTCGCAGCCAGCACGTTCAGCTCGATCGGTGCCAGCACGCTGGCCAGCCAGTGGGTGGAGCTGGCTGTATCGAAGGCCCCCGAAGACACGATCTGCCGCGTCAATCGAGCATTGATCCACATCTATTCGGGGCGAGTGGATGAGGCCGAACACGATCTTGAATCTGTCGTCAGCGGTGCACAAGACTCCGCAATGGCGCACTGGCTGCTCGCGCGGCTGCGCAGGCAGGATGCCACGACCCAGCATGTCGAAAGATTGCGCGACCGACTCGGCAGAGCCGGTTTGCATCCCGTGGATCGCGCTTTTCTCCATTTTGCGCTGTTCAACGAATTGGACGACCTCGGCGAAACCGACGCCGCGATGAGTGCGCTCAACGACGGCTGCGCCACCATTCTCAGCGTGCGGCGCTACGACCCGAATGAACAGAAGCAGCTGTGCGACAACATCCTGCAGACATTCGCCAACCGCCCGACAGTCGCCCCAGGTTCTGCCCACAACGAACATGTGCCGATCTTCATCGTCGGCATGCACCGTTCCGGCACCACGCTGCTTGAGCGCATGCTCGGCGCGTCGACGGACGTCTACGGCTATGGTGAATCCGAGCGACTGACCGTCGCCATTCGGTATGCCGCCAACGCCGCTGGGACTGGACTGATCGATCGTCGGATGTTGGCCAGTGTGCCCAAGCTGGACTTCGCGGCGATGGGCGCGTTCTACCAGGCGCTCGGCAGGCAGCGCATCGGTTCGGCACGATACGTCACGGAAAAGAATCCCGGCTACTTCCAGCACATCGGCTTCATTCGTCATGCCTTGCCACACGCCAAGGTGCTGCATATGCGCCGCACACCGATGGACCTCTGTTTTGCCAACCTGCGCGAGATGTTCGGCGCCGCCGTGTCCCACAGTTACGACCAGCAGGACCTCGCGCACTATCACGGCCAATATCAACGCTTGATGGCGTTCTGGCACCAGCAGTATCCCGGCTTTGTTCTCGACGTCGACTACGAGGCGCTGGTTCGCGATCCCGTCACCGAATCACAGCGCATCTGGGCGTTCTGCGGCCTGGAATGGCACGAAGGCATCATCGACACAGCCACCCGTCCGAACCGCGCTGTGAGCACGCTCAGCGCCCTGCAGGTCCGCCAACCCATCCACACCGGCAGTATCGACCGCTACAAAGCCTACGCCCACCACCTCTATCCATTGCGGGATGCGTTGACGGCCCAGGCAATCCACAACGGCGTTGACCCGAACATCAGGTAACGGGATCAGATGGGTTTCGCGGCCATGGATGCCAAGCACCAGGGCCACGCCGACGAGGACCTCGGGCGATTCGGGTGCATCGGATTCCAGGCAGAGAATGCGACCCAGCACCATGCCGATTCGGCGAGCAACGTCGCATCGGCTCGGAAGACGAGGAATTTGTTCAACTTATTCATGGAACACAACACTGGAGTTGTGAACCGGACAGTACGCGGCGTGAATCAATCCACTGGCGGTTTCCGCGACTCGGCCAATACGGCTGCTTGGCGGCTTTTTCGCCTTCGGTTCCGCTCGTCTCGCCTCGCTTTCTTGGTATCGAGCGAGTCCTTTGCGGACTTGGGCGAGGTATTCAAACGATAGATCAAGAGCAGGCCAATACCCATCCAAAAATACCCGTACAAAAGCCACGCCAAGGTCTCACCCAACAGAGCGGTGACGACACCAAAAAAGGTCGGCGTGCCGCGGATTGCGATCAATGGGTAATGCAGGACCGCAAGGGACAGTCCGTGCAACAGCAGAACCAGACCAAAAAGACTTCCGAACCAACGCGCGAATCGTTGCACGGAAGCCTACCTTGCACTGCGCACAAGCGAACATGGCGTGCCGTGCCGGTATGGCGTCCGAACGCGGAAGGTGGCCTGTGGAGTGACCCTGTGCCTCATCTTCATGTTTCTGGACACGTTCATGGTCCTTCTCCTGGTTGGGCTGTCCGTGACTGCAACGCCAACATGCTGCCCATTCCGGCGATACGCAAGTGTTGGAAGTCGAGCGCCCCGGTCCAAACTGATGGATGATCACGTTCGTGAAGCATCACAAGACCTGCCGCCGGGTTGTTGAAGGACACGCCTGCCATCGGCATTTTTTGAACTGCGACGTCGAGATCACTCGGGGCAGTCTATCCAAAACGATTTCTGATCGGCTTTACGAACGATTTGGATGACGAGTAGCTGTGGCACGAGTGTCCGAAGCCGGTTTTTGCCGGGAGCAGCGCTACGCGGCGATCTCGTTCTTGCCCCCAAGTCACGTCATCACCAAACGGGATTGTTGCGGCCCACAATCCGGTCAGGGAACCTCCGGATCATTCAGAAGTTCCAACCGATGCGGGGATTCATCACCACAGTCCTAAAGCACTGGATTGGCGTGGGGCAAGTCTCCGAGGGGCTTGTTCATCGCTTGTGTTGGGTTGTTTGGTTTGCTCACTCGAATCCGGACGAGAACAACACTGCGGTACCTCGCGCACGCAGGGTGATGGTGTGCACGGGTTGCAGGCCTTGCGCATTGGTGAACCTGATGCCGGTCAGAGTTTGAGAAGCACCCAAAGAACCCGGAGTTGCCTGGAAGGTAAAGGTATAGGTGCAACTGGCGCCCGGCGCGAGGTTTGTGGTGCAGGTGCTGGCGCCGGAGAACGGTGCTGTCACGGAACCGCCGATGAAGTTGATCAGCGGGGTGTCGCCGTCATTCAGTATGGTCACCGGCACACTGATGCTGGTGCCGATGTCCACGGTGCCAAAGTCGACCAGCAGCGGCGACACCTGCGCCAGTGCGCCCACACCTGTGCCTGTAAACGCAAGCGGTTCTGGCTGGGACACGTTTTGAGCAAAGAACGACAAGGTGGTGTTGCCGGTGAAGTCGCGCAGATCGTATGGGCGCAATGTGTAGGAAATGCTGCAGGTGGCGCCAACTGCCACGGACGAACCCGAACAACCCGCACCCGGCGTAACGCCCAAACCCAGAAATGCGCCGCCGTCGCTGCCCGTTTCGTCGAAGCCGCCACCGGCCAGATCGACCGTTCCCGCAGAAGTATTCGTGTAGCGGATCGGCACACTGGCACGTTTGCCTAGTTTGACCTTGCCGAATCCAATGGACGGCGGCCGCAGATGGACCAGACCCACCGTATTGACCCCTTGTCCGCGCACGGCGATCGGATAGGTCTCGGTCCAGGTGGTTCCCTGAATCTGAAAGAACACCGTGATCACGGTTTGGTTGCTGACCGGCCCCAACTGGC
>JBEIPT010000579.1:0-1906 GCA_040376895.1 Lysobacteraceae bacterium
CGCGGCGAACACTACGGCACCCGCGCCAGTTCCATCGTTCTGATCGGCCAGCACGAGATCCGCTTTGTCGAAGAGCGATATGGCCCGATGGGCAAATCGCTGGGCCACAGCGACGTAACACTGCCTCGGGGGCGGACTTGAATACCGTCCTGCCACAAGCCATTCAGCCGGATCACATTCCGCTGGCGCTCTATATCCACATCCCCTGGTGCGTGCGCAAGTGTCCGTACTGCGACTTCAACTCGCATGAACGACAGGGCGAGAGCGAAGCCGACTATGTGGAAGCGCTGGGACTGGACTTGAGGCAAGATCTGCAGCGTGTGCCCGAGGTGCGTGGCCGACTCATCACCAGCGTGTTTTTTGGCGGTGGCACACCGAGCCTGTTCAGCGGCGCAGCGATTGCCCGCATCCTCGATCAGGCTCGCGCCGAAATGTCGTTCGCACCCGATTGTGAACTCACGCTGGAAACCAATCCCGGCACCGCTGAATACGATCGTTTCGAGGCGTACCTTGAGGCCGGCATCAATCGATTGAGTTTTGGGATACAGAGTTTTGATCCCGCAAAACTGCGGCGACTGGGCCGCATCCACGACGACCAGCAAGCGCGGCAAGCCGTACGTGCGGCGCAACGCGCCGGTTTCAACCGCATCAACCTCGACTTGATGTACGCACTGCCCGAGCAGGATCTGGCCGGTGCACTGGCCGATGTCGAATCGGCGCTTGAGCTGGAACCGACGCATCTGTCCCACTATCAGCTCACGCTTGAACCGAACACCCTGTTTGCAGCCAAGCCGCCACCGCTTCCGGATGAGGAGCTCGGTTACGACATGCAACTCGCGTGTCAGGAACGAATTGCCGCCGGCGGATTTGGACAATACGAGGTGTCGGCATACGCACGACCGGGCCAGGCCGCGCAGCACAATCTCAACTACTGGCGATTCGGCGATTACCTGGGAATCGGTGCCGGCGCCCACGGCAAACTCACGCGCGCCGACGGCAGCATTGTGCGCAGTGCGCGCAAGAAACTGCCGAAGAGTTATCTCGCCGGCATCGCCGGCAACCAGGTGCTCGCCGAATGGCGTGCGATCGACCGCCACCGATTGCCATTCGAGTTCATGCTCAATGCGCTGCGCCTGAACGAAGGGTACGCACACACGGTGTTCAGCGAGCGCACCGGCTTGCCCGACGACGCCATTGCCGGCGCCCTTGCGGAAGCCGAAAGTCGTGGTCTACTGGAACGTACCGCCACACACACCCGTCCTACCGAACTGGGTCGCCGTTTCCTCAACGATCTGGTCGAATTGTTCCTGGAGGACTGAGCATGGCCTTTCGCAAACCGGCGTCAGACAAGGATCGTGCACTCCGGCTCCTTGGTCGCCGCGAACATTCGGCGAAAGAACTCGCGATGAAGCTCAAACGCCGACCGAAAGATCGAGCGGCAGCCGACACCATCGAGGCCGAGTTCGAATTTGAAGAGGACAATCCTGCGCCAGCACCGATCAGGCCGGAAGCCGTGATCGCCGAACTTCAGGCCGACAACCTGCAGAGTGATCACCGATTTGCGCTGAGTCTGGTTCGCAGACGAGCGGCCGATCACTACGGCCCCATGCGCATCCGCGCCGAGCTCAAATCACACGGTTTGCAGGCACCCGACATCGAAGCCGCGTTCGAACAATCCGAAATCGACTGGCACCAGAATCTGACGGACGCACTGGCCCGGCATCCGGACAAGCTGAAGGACCGAACCAGCAGCCTCAAGCAAGCGGCCAAATACCACCAGCGAGGATTCCCGCCGGATCTCATCCGACAGGTCATGAAAGAACTGGCGAAAATCCCCGACGAGGATTGAGGTCGGCTCCTTGGAGTTTTGCTCCCGCGAAGCACCAAGGGCGAAGTGTTTGCCTAA
>JBEIPT010000156.1:0-8394 GCA_040376895.1 Lysobacteraceae bacterium
CCCGCGCCGGTCGCATCAGCGCAAAATCCAGACTGCGCCGACTGACATGGAACACCGCGAACACAATCAACACCGGTGCCACCGACAGCGCGAGAAAGCCGACAATCGACACCACCGGCAAAACCGCCAGCACGGAACCCAACGGGAATCGCCGGATCAATGCGCCGCTGACGAACAATTGCACCACCAGCGCCAGCACGTTGATCGCGAGGTCGAGCAACGCGAAATACTCACGACGCAGACTGCGGTCGGCGAGACTGGTTTCGACAATCGAAGTCTGCAACGCATACAGGAACGTCGAGCCAATCGTGAACAACATGATGAACCCGGCAATGCCAAGCAGATAGGGTGAACGACGCAGGCGGGTGACCGCATCACGCCAATCACCTCCGAGCGCCGCATCGGCCGAATGTTCTGGAGCCCTGGCCGGATTGGCCGCCACCCGTCGGAACAGGATCGCGAACAATTGGACGGCCACTTCGATGAAGATCGCCGACACCAGCAGCAAAGCCGGCACCGGCACATGGCGTGCCAACGCAGCGGTCAACAGACTGCCGGTCGCAGCACCCAGCGTTCCGCCGGCAGCAACCCAAGGCAGCAGATGCCCTTGATCGACACGCAGGCTGTCGACCACAACCGACCAGACCAACGAGATCAGAAACAGATTGAAGGCACTGACGAAAACGTAGAACACCCGGCCGAGCCAGACTTCCTGCGCCGTCGGCACGAAATACCAGAGCCCGAGGAACAGCAACAGGACGCCGGCAAATCCGCGCAACGCCAACGGCACGAATTCGCGCCGCGGCCGGCCGCTCGCCAATCTCGAGAAGAGCAACGACCACGCCAGGCTCAACCCCAGTGTCCCGAGAAAAAGCCACGGCAACTGTTCGGCCCCGGAAAACACCGCGAGTTCATCCCGGACCGGACGCAGCACGTAATACGAAGCCAGCACGACGTAGAACGCCATCGCCGACCACACCACCAGCATCCGGTCGTCGCGACTCAAACTCTGCCACGACCGCCAGGGTGTTGTGGCAATCGTGGTTCCGGCAGTCTTGTCGATAGTCGTCATGGGGCAGAGTGTCCCGGCCCGCGCGGGTAGTCTGCGCATGGCAGAAGTCAGGCTGCACCATGAGTCATCCGGCAAGCCATAATGTGGCGGCCCTGCCGATGCAGGGCTCCCGACCATCATTTTTGCCGCCAGACCCATCATGACGCCCGAACAACGCATCCAATCTCTTCGTCAGGAACTCGCCGAGCACAACCATCGGTACCACGTGCTCGACGATCCCAGCGTGCCCGATGCTGAGTACGACCGGCTGATGCGGGAGCTGATGGCACTGGAATCGGCCCACCCGGAATATGCCAGCCCCGACTCGCCGACACAGCGTGTTGGCGCCGAGGCGTCGACGACGTTTGCTGCGGTCGCCCATGACGTACCCATGCTGTCATTGGCGAATGCGTTCAGTCCCGAGGAAGTGGCCGATTTTGTCCGCAGGATCGTCGACACCCTGGGCGTGCCCGAACCGGAGTTTTCGGTGGAACCGAAACTCGACGGTCTGGCGATCAGTCTTCGCTATGAACAAGGCTTGTTCGTTCGCGGCGCAACCCGGGGTGATGGCAGTACCGGCGAAGATGTCACCGCGAACCTGCGCACGATCCGCGCCATTCCCCTGCGCCTCCGCGGTGATGCGCCGTCGGTGCTGGAAGTGCGCGGTGAGGTCTACATGGCCAAGGCAGCATTCGATGCGTTCAATCAGGCGGCTCTGGCCAGGGGCGACGCACCGCTGGCCAACCCGCGCAATGGCGCAGCCGGTTCGTTGCGCCAAAAAGACTCGCGCGTCACCAACGAACGTCCGCTGTCGTTTTTTGCGTACGGACTCGGTGTGGTCCAGGACTGGGCCGTCCCGGCGCGACACAGCGACATGCTGGAAGCCTTGCGCGTGTTCGGGTTGCCGGTCAGTCCGCTGGTCGACCGCGCCCGCGGTGAAGCGGGTTTGCTTCAGTACTTTGAACGAATTGGTGCCGCACGCAACGGTCTGCCCTACGACATCGACGGCGTGGTCTACAAACTCGACGACCGCGCCCAGCAGGAACAGATGGGGTATGTCTCGAGGGCACCGCGTTGGGCGATTGCCCACAAGTTTCCAGCACTAGAGGAACTCACCACGGTGGAAGGTATCGACGTGCAGGTGGGCCGAACCGGCGCGTTGACGCCGGTGGCGCGTCTGAAGCCAGTGCACGTGGCCGGCGTCACCGTCACGAACGCCACGCTGCACAATGAAAACGAAATCCGTCGCAAGGATGTACGCGTCGGCGATACGGTCATCGTGCGCCGTGCTGGCGATGTGATTCCCGAAGTGGTTGCCGTGGTGCTCGACCGCCGCCCCGAACAGACCCATGAATTTGTCATGCCGGATCGTTGCCCGGTCTGCGCCGCGCCGGTGCAACGTGAAGCCGAGCAGGCGGTGATCCGCTGCACGAACGGCTTCGCATGTCCGGCGCAGTTGCGTGAAGCGATCCGTCACTTTGCCGGTCGGCGCGCCATGGACATCGAAGGCCTCGGTGACGAAACCATCGCCGACATGGTCGACCTGCCCTTCCTGCACCGGGACCCCGACACCCGTGCACTCGAGTCGATGGCCGATCTGTATCGACTCGAACTCGCGGACCTTCTTGAATTGAAGCGGCTCCAGGACGAACGCGCCGGCATCCAACCTGATCCGCGCAAGAAACCCACCACACGCTGGGCCGAAAACCTGCTGGCTGCCATCGAGAAAAGCCGCGACACCAGTTTGTCCCGACTGCTGTTTGCACTGGGCATACGCGATGTCGGCGAATCGACGGCCAAGACACTCGCCAATCACTTCGGCAGTCTGGACGCCATGGTGCAAGCCGAAGAACCGGTTCTGCTGACCGTGCCGGATGTCGGCCCGATCGTCGCCCGACGGATTCTCGACTGGTGCCGGCAGCCTGGCAATCTCCGTTTGCTGGCAGACCTTCGCGCGGGTGGACTGCGATTCAAGGAAGGCCCCCCGGTGGCTGCTGCAGGCGGCCCTTTGTCCGGCCAGACGGCGGTGTTGACCGGCACGCTGACAGGCTTTACGCGAGACCAGGCCGGTGCACGACTCGAAGCGCTCGGCGCCAAACTCTCCGGCTCCGTATCGAAGAAGACCAGTTTTGTGGTCGCCGGCACCGAAGCTGGTTCCAAGTTGGTGAAGGCTCAGGAACTCGGGATTCCGGTTCTGGATGAGGCCGCGTTGCTTGAACTCCTCGCGCGCCACGAGGGCCCATGAACCGCGAAGCCCTGATCCTTCGCGCACGGCTCAACCACGAAATCCGTGGATGGTTTGCCGGGCTCGGGGTGCTCGAAGTGGAGACCCCGATCCTGTCGCGGGCCGGCAATACCGATCCGAACATCGAGAGTTTCACGACTCGGTTTACAGGCCACGTTGATGCCGGCCCGGCGCTGCGCTGGCTGCGCACTTCGCCGGAGTTTCCGCTGAAACGCCTGCTCTCTGGAGGCGTCGGCGACTGCTACGAACTCGGTCGCGTATTCCGCAATGGCGAGGCGGGTAGCCGGCACAATCCCGAATTCACGATGCTGGAGTGGTATCGCATCGGCATCGATCATCGACAGCTCGGCGAGCACGTCGTCGAACTTGTGCAGCGCGCACTTGCCTTGGTTGGACGTGTTGCACAGGTCCGCCAGAGCAGCTATCGCCAATGGTTCCTGGATGGTGTGCAACTGGACCCGCTGACCGCATCGATCGAATCGCTGCAGGCTGCCCTCGGTGATACCCGAATCGACGCCGAGGGTCTGGATCGTGATGATTGGCTCGATCTGATCATCACGCACCGGCTAACGGTCGGGCGCCCGGCCGATGAATTGCTGGTGGTCTACGACTATCCGGCGAGCCAGTGTGCGCTGGCACGAGTCCGCAACGAAACGCCACCGGTCGCCAGTCGATTCGAAGTGATGCTGGGTGGCGTCGAGTTGGCGAATGGCTACCACGAACTCAACGACGCCGAGGAACAGCGTCAACGGTTCCAACGCGATCACGTGCGCCGACAAAGCCGCGGATTGCCGCTGCCCGATATCGACGAAGCCTTGCTGGCCGCGTTGCCCGACCTCCCTGATTGTGCTGGCGTGGCACTGGGCGTCGACCGTTTGCTGCTGAATCTGCTGGGCACCGAAGACCTGCGCTCGGTGCTCACTTTTCCTTTTGCCGAAGCCTGAAGGACGCCCATGCGAATCTGTGTCTATTGCGCATCCAGCGCCAGTTGTGACCCCGACTACCACCGCGCCGCATTCGATCTGGGCGCCCGAATCGCGAAGGCTGGCCATACACTGGTTTATGGTGGTGGCGGTATGGGTTCGATGGGCGCGGTGGCCGATGGGGCATTGAGCGAAGGCGGAGAAGTCATTGGCATCATTCCGCGTTTCATGATCGAAGTGGAATGGCAACACCCGGGCCTGGCGTCGCTGGAAATCGTCGAAGACATGCGCGAACGCAAACATCGCCTGCTGACCGGATCGGAAGCCGTGGTGACCCTGCCCGGTGGCTGCGGGACATTCGAAGAAGTGTTCGAGGCGATCACGCTGAAGCGGCTGGGTCTCTACTTCAACCCCATCGTGTTCGTGAACACGCGCGGCTTCTACACGGGCTTGATGCAGTTCCTCGAGCTCAGTATCCGCGAACGCATGATGGGGGATGGGCATGCCGCCATGTGGTCGATGGTCGATGATGCATCACAAGTCCTGGACGAGATTGCCCGCACGCCGGCTTGGCCGAGAGACGCTCGACAGTTTGCAGCCGTCAAGTAGACATCACGTCAGTCGGCTGGATTGATCTGCTTACCCTGTTGCGGGTTGGTTCGTGCCGTTGTTTGCGCTGCAACCGAGCGAGGGGCCATTGGACTGGCCTGCACCCAAGCTGCGATCGGCGCAGTGTTTGCCGGGCTGCTGGTGGCACTGGCGCTCTGAATCCCTGGCGCTCTGAATCCCGCGCGCGAACAAGCCGTGATGGCCAAATCCGTCAATTTCGGAACGGCCGCTTGCAATTGACCGGTCGAAGCGCCATCTATGGGTGCTTACGGTCCGGGAGTACCCATGTCCAATCCGATTCAAATGGCGGAAGCCGCCATCGAACACAAGTCCGAACTGGTCGACTATCTGGCCTCGGGTAACAAGCCGAAAGACGCCTGGCGTATCGGCACAGAACACGAGAAGTTCGGTTTCAGAACCGACGACCTGCGCGCGCCAACCTATGAAGGCGAACGCGGCATTGGCGTCCTGCTCAACACCATGGCGGAACGCTTTGGTTGGGAGAAAGTGGTCGAGCAAGGCCATACCATTGCGCTGCTGCGCGATCTGGCCTCGGTCTCACTGGAGCCTGCCGGACAGCTTGAATTGTCCGGTGCGCCATTGGAAACGATCCACCAGACGTGTTGCGAGGTCGACACGCATCTGAAACAGGTGCGCGACGTCGCCGAGGAGTTGCAGATCGGATTCCTGGGCATGGGTTTCCAGCCCAAATGGTCGCGTGCCGACATGCCGTGGATGCCCAAGGGTCGTTACCGGATCATGCGCGAGTACATGCCGAAGCGCGGCAGCCTGGGTCTCGACATGATGACGCGCACCTGCACCGTGCAGACGAATCTGGATTTTGCGTCCGAAGCCGACATGGTAAAGAAGTTCCGCGTGTCGCTGGCGCTTCAGCCCATTGCCACGGCGCTGTTTGCCGATTCGCCGTTCACCGAAGGCAAGCCGAACGGCTTCCTGAGTTTCCGCTCGCAAGTCTGGAGCGACACAGACCCCGATCGCACCGGCATGCTCGGTTTTGTGTTCGACGAGAGTTTCAGCTTTGAACGGTATGTCGACTATCTGCTCGACGTGCCGATGTACTTTGTCTATCGGAAGGGCCAGTACCTCGATGCCAGTGGCCTGTCGTTCCGCGACTTCATGGCCGGCAAGCTGTCGATCCTGCCCGGCGAAAAGCCATTGATGAAGGATTTTGCCGATCACCTGACGACGGCGTTCCCGGAAGTCCGATTGAAGAAATACCTGGAGATGCGCGGCGCCGACGGCGGCCCGTGGAATCGCCTGTGCGCGCTGCCGGCATTCTGGGTTGGCCTGCTGTACGACCAAAGTGCTCTGGATGCGGCCTGGGACCTGGTGAAGGATTTTTCGCTGGCCGAACGTGAAGCCCTGCGCCGTGATGTTCCGAAACTCGGCCTCAAACTTCCGTTCCGCGACGGCACCGTGCGTGATCTGGCGCTGGAAGCACTGAAGATCGCCGGCCACGGCCTGAAGTCACGCGCACGCCTGAACAGTCGCGGGGTCGACGAAACCATGTTCATCGAGCCACTGGTCGAAATCGCATTGGCGAACGAAACACCGGCCGAACGCAAGCTGAGGCTGTTCCATGGCGAATGGCAAGGCAACATCGATCACGTGTTCCGCGAGTTCGCATACTGATCACCCTGGAGTTTCTGAATCGCCATAAGCCATTCGCTACTTGTGGGAATGGCTCCGGCTACCGACAATCGAGGCATGAACGAATCCCATGCCATCAAGGTTGATGTCCAGACCCGGTTCCTGCCCGACCAGAGCGAGCCGGACCGGAACCGTTTTGCGTTCGCGTACACCATCACGATCACGAATGCCGGCCGTGCGCCGGCGCAGCTGCTCTCGCGGCATTGGTTGATCACGCACGGCAGCGGCAAGATCGACGAAGTGCGTGGCCCCGGCGTGGTCGGCGAAACACCCCGGCTCGAACCCGGCCAGGCATTCGAATACACATCGGGTGCGATCCTCGAAGCGCCGGTGGGCACCATGGAAGGCAGCTACCAGATGGTTGCCGACGATGGCACCTGCTTTGACGCTCCGATCAAACGATTCGTGCTGTCGATGCCGCGGATCCTGCACTGATGGCGATTTACGCAATCGGGGACCTGCAGGGTTGTTACGACCCTTTGGTCGCCCTGCTCGACCGGATCCGCTTTGACCCAGCGCAAGACCGGCTCTGGTTCTGCGGTGACCTGGTCAACCGTGGCGGCCAGTCGCTGGAAACGCTGCGCCTGGTGAAGTCACTCGACGCGCATTCCGTGACGGTACTTGGCAACCATGACTTGAGCCTGCTGTCGATTGCCACCCGCACGGAAGAAGAACGCAACAAGGCCAACCCCGATCTGCGACGCGTCCTGCAGGCACATGATGCCGATACTTTGCTTGAGTGGCTGCGTCATCGACCGCTGATGCATGTCGACCACGACATCGGCTTCGCGATGGTCCATGCCGGCCTGTCGCCGCGGTGGACGATCAAGGTGGCCGAGGCCCGTGCACGTGAAGTGGAACGCGAACTCCGCGGCGAGGGATTCCGGAATCTGATGAAGCGACTGTTCGGCAACAAGCCGGCGGGCTGGTCGAAACAACTGACCGGCGTCGAGCGCCTGCGCGCGATCATCAATGTGATGACCCGCATGCGCTTCTGCGACGTTCACGGCCGGATCGGTTTCGACTTCAAGGCTGAACCGGGCACACAAAAGAACGGCTTCTACCCGTGGTTCGAAGTACCTGGTGGCAAGAAGCGTGAACTACCGGTGGTCTGCGGACATTGGTCCGCACTCGGCTTGTTCCGTGGACTTGGCGTGTATTCGATCGACACCGGTGCAGTCTGGGGTGGGCACTTGACCGCGCTCAAGCTGGGACCTGATCCGGAAGTGATCCAGGTGCCCTGCGAAGCCCGGGCTGCGTTAGGCAAAGGCGGCGACTGAGGCCAAAACACCCTTCTCCCGTCTCACGGGACAAGGTGGTCCGCAGGACCGGATGAGGGGCACAGAGGAGCTAACCACTGACGGACGCCAGATATCCCTGCTCCCGTCTGCATCTCCTCCCGCAAGCGGGAGAAGAACCACCCACGCACTTTTCAAGACCGTTGCGGCCGGAAACGAATGGCTTCAATTGTGCCTTCTCCCGTGAAACGGGAGAAGGTGGTCCGCAGGACCGGATGAGGGCCAGGCTGGCGCGAAGTCTGGCCTGTCGCCAGCGTTCATCTGCCTTCGGCATCTTCTCCCGCAAGCGGGAGAAGAAACCTCGTCCTTACATCACATCGGACCGCGCGGCCCACGCGGACCGCGGTTGCCGCCACCTGGGCCACGATTGCCGCCGGGGCCACCCGGGCCACGATTGCCGCTCGGCGCACGGTTGCTCGGTGCGCGATTGCCATCGATGCCTGGCGCACGGTTGCCGTTGCCACCACGCGGCGGACCACGATCTGCCAAAGCGAACTGGTTCGAATCCATCGGGCCGACGAACTCACGCGGCTTGCGTGGTCCCTTCGGACCCGCACCGGGACCCTTGAAGCCGGCACCTGGACCACGTGCACCGGG
>JBEIPT010000549.1:0-2198 GCA_040376895.1 Lysobacteraceae bacterium
CACGATTCGATCCGCCGATCGAAGTGTCGATGCCGAACGTTTCCGGGCTCGAGCCCGGACGCAAGCTCGACATCTACCAGTGGGATCATGACCTGGCGATGTTCGTGCCGATCGGACTCGCAACAGTCAATGAATCCGGGACGCAACTGGTATCGGATCCGGGATCGGGAATCTCGAAAGCAGGATGGGGTGGCGGTCCGCCGCCGTTCCCGCCGAACTGCGGTGAAAACCCACCGCCACCGTGTCGCGGCGGTACCTGCGGCTGTTCTTCCGATTGCTCCGAGCCACCACCCGCCGGGACCTGTCCGGTCGCCGGCGCCTGTGTTCCGAAAGTCGGCAGCGAGGGCATGCGTTGCGAGAACAATGCCTGCAAACGCTGTCAGGGCGGCAACTGCACGAAGTTGCATGATGAAACCGTGGTGCCGGATGTTTCGTCGGTCACGATCCTGCCGACCGATCCGCCGCCGGTGACGTCTGACGTGACTGGTCCCGCTCAAGGATTCGTGACGTTCGATGAAGACCGGTCGCCCCCGCCGAAAGCAATATGGAACTTCACTACCGATCCCTACTGCGTCGCGTCCGGTAAGTGGAAGTTTGCGCTGGACAAGGCGGAGATCACACCGTCCGCAACCTACAACCCGAAAGAGTTCAACGAACTGACGGACGGAGTGATTACCCGGGCGGCACGCCTTCGGCCAGTGTCGAATGCGTGCAAGGAGCTCAATGCCGCGATTTACGAACTGAAGGAATCGAATTCATCGCACTATATTCCCCCGGGTTCGAACCCCGACGTGCCTCCCATAATCCACATGACCACGCACCGACCCAACGGCCTCGTCGGGTTCAATCGGCCGGAAGCCGTGCAGGGCCATGAGTTGATCCACTTTGACGATGGCAATCGAGCCATGGTCGAAGCTTTCCCGTCACTGATTTCCAGAATCGGTATCCTCCAGACCCCCGTCAGCAGCGGTGACACCAAGACGTTGGCGAGGGATCGGGTCAAGACTTACTTCGATGCGATCAAAAGCGAGTTCTTCGGCAAGATCGATGACGGCATGGCTTCGGGGCATAGGATTCGGCCTGGCGTGTTCTACGCGGCATCGATGCGTGCCCTGGAGCCGACGTTCGTGAAGATCCGGAAGGAACTCTGCCGACTGAGTTGTCCTGGCCCTGGGACATGTGGTTCATTGACCTTGTCTCCGGGCACATTGGATTTCGGTTCGCTGCCGGCCGGTCAAACGAGTTCGGAGATTTCCGTTTCACTGACCAACAACGGCACGTCCGATGTCGATATCACTTCGATCTCGACACCACCCCTGCCGTTCGAACAAGTGAGTTCAACCTGCCCTACCGGTGGATCGCCGCTGGCCGCAGGAAACACGTGCCAGTTGTCCTACGTGTTCAAGCCGCTCGATGCGGTCATGCAGAATGAAGTCGTGACGGTGACACCGGCCACCGGCAATCCGATCGATCTCCGGCTGATGGGCAAAGGAATCGCCCTGTCGATCGAGCCGCGCTACAGCCAGTTCCAGCAGCGTCTCAACGAGACCAGCAGACCCAGGAATATCGTGTTGCGCAATCGCAGCAACGCCAACATGGTTGTCACCTCCATTGGTGCACTGCCTACGGATTTCCTGCTCGCAGGGGGCAGTTGTGCGGCGCCGCCGGTGACCGTGGCGGGCGGCGGGACCTGCGATCTCAGCATCACGTTCACGCCAACGACCGTACAAATGGCCCGTCACGATGTTCAGGTCAGCAGCGATGTCGACGGGCCGGTGACCTTCGAACTCGGAGGCATCGGCATTGTGCAGGGCAATCTGGTGGTGACGCCCGGTACCCATGATTTCGGGGATATCGTGATCGGGTCGACGAGTCCGCCCGCGTCCATCACGCTGACGAATGACGGCTCTGCCGACATGAACGTGACATCGATCTCCGCACTCGCGCCACCTTACGCGCGCAGTGGCGGCAGTTGTTCCGGAACCGTGCCGTTCCTGCTGGCGATGAACACGTCCTGCACGATCGACGTGACGATCACGCCGACCGCGGCCGGTCCGGCGACAGCGTCCATCACGGCGTCGGGAGATGGCGACGGCGGCGGAGCGACAGCACTGACCGGCAATGGCATTGAACGCGGCAGGTTGGTGGTCGCGCCGACAAACCACGATTTCGGTTCGGTGGCCGTGGGTGCCACGAGC
>JBEIPT010000454.1:0-2973 GCA_040376895.1 Lysobacteraceae bacterium
ACAAGCACTTCAAACGACTGGGTGACCTCGCTGCCGGCACGATCGTGGTCTACGTCGAACCGGCCGAAAAACCTCCGCTGCTGCTGGATGCCGATTCCTCGGCGCCGAGTGTGCCCATCACACTCGGCGAGAAACGGGCAATTCTCGACTTTGCCGAGCGGGCGCCGCGATTGAGTGATGATCGAGCCGAAGAATTGGCGCAGATCGTCGCACCGGTACTGCTGCCGAGGGCCCGTCACGGAGTTCACCAGACTTCTCGTCAAGGTCTGCTCGCCATCGCCAATTACCTGATGGGGGCCCGGCCCGAGGAATCGCGCTGATGCGGCAGGCGGAGTTCGAAAATCGATACGGCAATGAGTGGTTGCGCTTTCAACGCTGGCTTGAGGCTGAAGGGCGCCGCAAGACCATGCGCCGCAAGCCGCCGACCGCTGCGGTTCCGCCGGACATCGGACTGGCGCTGCCGTTGTTGACTGAACGGGAAGTGCCGGCTCTTTACCGGCGGATCTGTGCACATCTTGCGCTCGCGCAGGATCGCCAATACAGCCCGATGTTGATCGACCGCATCAACGCACTCGTGCTCAAAGGGCACCATGCCTTGTACGGCAGTCACGGCGACAGCATGCGCCAGCTTCGTACCTTCTTCTGGAGCGGGTTTCCCGGCCTGATCCGAAAACGCTGGCGTTCGGTGTCGCTGGCTACATTCCTGTTTTTTGGTCCGCTGTTCGGGATGACATTGGCCATCCAGATCTGGCCGGATCTGGCCTCGTTGCTGATCGAGCCGGGACAGATGGCGCAGATGGAAGAGATGTACGCGCCGGACAACCACCAGATCGGCATGCGCGACTCGGATTCGAATTTCGCCATGTTCGGCATGTACATCTGGAACAACATCAAGATCGGATTCCAGACCTTCGCGACCGGTATCGTGTTCGGCTTGGGAACCCTGTTTTTTCTGTTGTTCAACGGCTTCTACATCGGCGCCGTGGCGGGGCACCTGACTGAAGTTGGCCTTGGCACGCAGTTTTGGTCCTTCGTGTCGGGCCACGCCGCCATGGAATTGACCGCGATCGCGATCTCCGGTGCAGCGGGGTTCCAGTTGGCATTGGCGCTCATTGCACCGGGCCGACGGTCCCGGTCGCGCGCGCTGATCGAAAACGGGCACGAAGCCATGCAGCTGATGGCTGGCGCCGCCGTGATGTTCTTCATTGCCGCATTGATCGAGGCGTTCTGGTCACCGAACAATTTTCCGGTGGCGTGGCCTAAATATGCTTTCGGTATCGTTCAGTGGATCATGGTGATCGCCTATTTCCTGTTTGCGGGGCGTCGGCGTGGATCTTGACCGCATCAGCATCAAGCTGCGCCAGCGCGGGGGCTTTGAATCCATCGATCTGGGCATTCGCATGGCCATCCAGTGGTGGCGCCCATTGTGGACAGTCTGGCTGGTCACTTACCTGCCGCTTGCGGTGATCCTTTCGTACCTCTTCAGGAGTCAGGACTTGCTCGTCGTCCTGGCCTTGTATTGGTTCAAGCCGGTGCCGGAGCGATTTGCCCTGCATGTGCTGAGTCGTGCCGTTTTCGGTGAACAGGTGTCGGCTTGGGCGGCCTTGCGCGCCTGGCGCGAAGTACTGACGCCGGGACTGTTTGCACAATTGACCTGGCGGCGACCATTCGACTGGATGCGCAGCTTCAATACACCGGTCATGCAACTCGAGCGGCAAACCGGCAAACAGGCCGGTGATCGTCGCCGGACATTGGGCCTGCGATTCGGATCCTATGCGCTGGCGCTGCAACTGCTCGGATTCCTGTTCGAGTTTGTGTTGATGATCGGCATCAGCATGCTCCTGTTCCTGTTCCTGTCGCCGATGGGGATGGATTACATCGAGTCCGAAGAAATGTGGACCTGGCTCGACACAGCCATCACGATCGTTTGTTTCAGCGTGATCGGGCCGTTCTACGTGGGTGGGGGATTCTCCCTGTATCTCAATCGACGCATCATCCTCGAAGCATGGGATGTCGAGCTGAATCTGAAGCGCTTGCGTGCGCGGGTCGATGCAATCAGCAGCACTGCGTCAGGTGTCCTGCTCGTTGCCCTCTTGGCATTGAGTCCGCATGGAGTGCAGGCGGCCAAGTCAACCAGCATCGAAGCCGAGCACAAGGCCACCATCGAACCAACGCCGCTGCCTATGCAGACCCCGATGCGGGAGATTGCCGTCGAAGTGGTCAAGCACGAAGACTTCGGCAGTGAAAAGGTGGAGCAGGAGTTCCGGCTGCGCTGGCAGCCAGAGCCGGACAAACGCGAGTCCAGCAATTTCGATCTGTTCGGTGGGGTTGGCGAGTTCATTGCCAGCGTGCTGCAGGTGCTCGGTTGGATGTTGCTTGCAGTCATTCTCGGAATGCTCGTCTATCTGATCTGGCGTACCTTCGGTGGATACACGCCGGATACTGCGCTCGGAAAGCAGGCTCCAAAAGTCCTGTTCGGACTCAACATCGCGCCCGAAACACTGCCGGACGACATCGCCGCAGCAGCATTGGCGCTGATCGCGCAGGGCAGGGTTCGTGACGCCCTGTCGCTGATCTATCGTGGAGCGTTGTCGTACCTCGTCCACGCGCGCAATCTCCGGGTCAGTGCGGGTGCCACCGAGAGCGAAGTCGCCACGTTGTCGAAACGTGTGCTCACCCCGGATGGCGTATCGTATTTCGGTCGTGTCCTGTCGCAGTGGATCGATATCGCCTACGCCGGCCGGTTGCCGGATGTCCATGTGATCACCGAACTGGCAAACGGATATGCGGAACACTTTCCGTCCGTGGCGGAGCAGAAGCCATGAGCCGAAATTTCTGGATGACCAGTTTGTCCGTGATTGCGGTGTTCGGTCTCGTGATCGTGTTCCTTTACGCGTTCGATCGGGTCGGTGTTGTGCGCCCCATCCGCCCCAAACCCGAAGTCCTTCAGAACGAGTATCTGGCGGCGATCCG
>JBEIPT010000301.1:0-4784 GCA_040376895.1 Lysobacteraceae bacterium
GGCCTGGATCTGAAGCCATTGTTGTCGAACGATGCGCTGGTGACCGACGTGCAGCACTGTGATGCCGGTACCCGCAATCCACCGCGCGATCCGGCGGTACTGGCCGGCCGCATGTTGGCCGCCATGACGCCGGCGATCGAAGCCAGGACCGGCGGCGAGTTCCGGTTCGACATCAGCAATCGTGATCGATCGATCGGAGCCGGTCTGTCTGGTTTGATCGCGCGTCATCACGGCAATCACGGCATGCGCGACAAGCCGGTATACGTCCGTTTGTCCGGCAATGCCGGGCAGAGTTTCGGTGCGTTCAATGCAGGCGGGTTGAACCTCTATCTGGAAGGTGATGCCAATGACTACGTCGGCAAGGGCATGAGTGACGGCAAGATTGTCTTGCGTCCGCCTTCATCTGCGAGGTACGTGCCGCGCGAGACGCCGATCATGGGCAACACGTGCCTGTATGGCGCCACGGGCGGCGAGTTGTACGCAGCAGGGCGCGCCGGCGAACGGTTTGCGGTGCGCAACTCCGGTGCCACGGCGGTCGTCGAAGGGGCAGGGGATCATTGCTGCGAATACATGACCGGCGGTGTGGTGGTGGTGCTGGGATCGACCGGCATGAACTTCGGTGCCGGATTCACCGGCGGTCTTGCCTATGTGCTCGATCTCGATCGCCATTTTGTCGATCGGTACAACCATGAACTGATCGATATCCTGAGGTTGTCACCGGAGGGCATGGAACATCACCTGCAGCATCTCAAGCGACTGGTCACGCGCCATGTCTTCGAGACCGACAGCGCCTGGGGCCGTACCTTGCTCACCGAGTATCGTGATTACGTCGGCAAGTTCTGGCTCGTCAAACCCAAGGCGGCAAGCCTGGAATCGCTGATCGATACCTTGAAGAGGGCCGCATGAAAGCCACACCATTCCAGTTCATCGACGTGCCGCGCAAACAGCCGCGCGAATTGCCGGTGGCCGTGCGTGTGCTCGGCTGGTCGGAAATCTACGGAAGTTTCGACGCAGGTGGCGCTGCCGAACAAAGTGCGCGTTGTCTCGATTGCGGCAATCCCTATTGTTCGGCGAAGTGCCCGGTGCACAACGACATTCCGAACTGGCTGTCTCTGGTCCGCGAAGGACGTCTGTTCGAAGCCTGTGATCTGGCGCACGAGACTAATCCGCTTCCGGAGATCTGCGGTCGTGTGTGTCCGCAGGATCGCCTGTGCGAAGGCGCCTGCACGATCAACGTCGGGTTCGAGGCGGTCACGATCGGATCGGTCGAAAAGTACATCGTCGACACCGCAGTGAAGGCGGGTTGGCGTCCTGACCTCAGTAAAGTCAAGGCGACCGGTCAACGCGTCGCGATCATCGGCGCCGGTCCTGCGGGTCTGGCTTGTGCCGATCGCCTGGCTCGTGCCGGCATCGAAGCGCACGTGTTCGATCGATACGAGCAGATTGGCGGATTGCTGACGTTCGGGATCCCGCCGTTCAAACTCGAGAAAGAAGTCATCCAAACACGCCGGCAGTTGCTGGAGGGTATGGGTGTGCAGTTCCATTTGGGTATCGAGATTGGTCGCGACCGCAGTTTTGAGTCGCTGGAAAGCGAGTTCGACGCGGTGTTTGTCGGCAATGGTGCCTATCGATACGTCGATGGTGCGCTGCCCGGACAGGATCGGCCCGGCGTGGTGCCGGCACTGCCGTTCCTGATCGCGAACGGACGTGCCGTGTTGGGAACGCCGGAGGCCCGGAACTGGCCGATCGCTGGTTGGGCAAGTGCCGCCCCTGGGCTCGATGTGCGGGGCAAACGGGTCGTCGTGCTGGGTGGCGGTGATACCGGCATGGACTGTGTGCGCACGGCGGTCCGCTTGGGCGCGAACCAGGTCAGTTGTATCTATCGTCGCGACGAGGGTTCGATGCCCGGCAGTCGCCGCGAGGTGAAGAATGCCCGCGATGAAGGGGTGCAGTTCCTGTTCCAGCGCCAGCCCCTGGCGATTCTCGGTCAATCCGACGACGCGGCAAGCGCCGTATCTGGGGTCCGAGTGGTCGAAACCGAATCGGGCACTCGCGGCGCAGGCGTGACCATCAAGGCGGACTGCGAATCCGAGATCGCCGCCGATGTCGTGATCCTGGCGTTCGGGTTCCGTGCGGAGCAATCCGAGTGGTTGACTGCGCATCTGTCGTCGCGGGATTGGACGACCGATGCGCGACTGGATGTCTGGCGCAGCGATTCGCCCAGGTCGGCCCGTGTGGTCGATCGATTGCCCTATCAGACCAGTCGCCCGAATGTGTTTGCCGGCGGCGACGCCGTCCGCGGTGCCGACCTCGTGGTGACGGCCGTCCAGGATGGCCGGGATGCGGCAGCCAGTATCGTGAAGTGGTTGCGGACGACTGGAACGGCCTGATCCTGCCAAACAGCCCATGAGGTCATCACCCCGGCCATGTTAGCCTCGGACTTTCCACCCAAGTCCGAGGTATTGCCGATGTTGCACAAAGCCCTGATTTCCCTCGTTTCCGTCTCCGTGTTCTCGATGGCGATGGCCGGTTCGGCCGTGGCGTCCGACGTGACGATCGACAGTGTTCTCGCCGGCAGCCATCGCGCCGAAGCGAACAAGGCACGTGATACCTATCGCCACCCGAAGGAAACCCTCGCGTTCTTCGGCGTCGAGCCGACCATGAACGTCATCGAGATCACCCCGGGCGGCGGCTGGTACACCGAAGTTCTGGCACCTTGGCTGAAGGGTCGCGGCACGCTCACAGCGGCAGTTGTCGATCCGGCTACGGCATCCAGCGACGGTGCACGGTCCTATTACGCCAAGAGCAATCAGGCGTTCGCTGACAAGCTGGCCGCAGACGCGGCGAACTATGGTGAAGTCAAGACCGTTGCGTTCACGATGGGCAAGGCCAGCTTCGGCACCGCCGACAGCGCCGATGCCGTGCTGACGTTCCGCAACGTCCATAACTGGACCGGCGCCAAGGCCGACGGTGACATGTTCAAGGGCTTCTTCAGCGTGCTGAAGCCGGGTGGTGTGCTCGGCGTCGTCGAACATCGTGCGGCTCCCGGCACCAGCGCCGAAGACAGCGCCAAGTCCGGCTACATCGCGCAGGACTATGTCGTGAAGCTGGCCACGGATGCCGGATTCGTGCTGGAAGCAGAAAGCGAGATCAACGCCAATCCGAAGGACACAAAGGATCACGAAGGTGGCGTGTGGGCACTGCCGCCGTCGCTGCGTCATGGTGACAAGGATCGCGAAAAGTTCGTCGCAATCGGTGAATCCGACCGCATGACCCTGCGTTTCCGCAAGCCGGCCGCCGCGGCGAAAGAGTAAGTCTGTCCAGAATCCGGGGCAGCCGTCCTGGCTTGCCCCGGTGTTCCTCAGGCAAGCTTTGCCCTGCGTTGCCGGATTTTTGCCATGACGCGGTTGCCGGCATTGTTTATGCTCCGGCGATTCGTTCTGGGATTGTCTGACTGATGGAATGGTGGCATGTCGTCATACTTGCACTGGTGCAAGCCGCAACCGAGTTTTTGCCGGTCTCGAGCTCCGGGCATCTGGGGCTCGTCGGGTTCTTTCTGGGTTGGCCCTATCAGGGCGTAACGTTCGATCTGGCGTTACACGCTGGCACGCTCGGTGCCGTGCTCATTTACTACCGCAACGACCTTTGGCAAATGACGCGTTCCGTCGCGGGCCTGCGATTGTCCGGTGACCAGCACGCGCAGAACCGCCGACTGGCCGCGATCCTCGTCATCGGCACGATTCCCGCCGTCATTGTCGGCCTGGCGATGGGCGAAGCATTCGCGAACACGTTGCGGGCGCCCCTGCTGATTGCGGTCAACCTGATCGTATTCGGGCTGATGCTGTTGGCCGCCGATCGTCTCGGTGGCAAACAACGTGCCTGGGCCAGCCTTGGCTGGCGAGATGGCTTGTTGATCGGACTCGGACAGGCCACTGCGTTGATTCCCGGTGTTTCGCGTTCCGGCATCACGATGACAGTGGCGTTGGCATTGGGTCTGCAACGGGTCGATGCCGCCCGTTTTTCGTTTTTGCTGTCGGTGCCGATCACGATCGCGGCCTGCGCCCACGGTGCGCTGAACCTGTGGCGCGGCGAAGAAGCATTTGATGGTTCTGCGTTCTTGCTGGGTGCCGGCGTGGCGCTGGTTGCCGGCTTGGCCTGCATCCATTTCCTGCTCGGATTCCTCAAACGTGCCGGCATGACTCCATTCGTGATCTACCGCGTGGCGCTGGGGGCCGTGGTCCTGATTCTGCTGGGAACCAAAACATGGACGTAAAAGCGGTCGAGCAGTATCTGATGGGTTTGCAGGATCGCATTTGTACTGCGATCGAAGTCGCCGATGGCGGCGCACGGTTCCACGAAGACGCCTGGACTCGCCCGGAAGGGGGTGGGGGACGCACGCGGATTCTTCGTGATGGTGCCGTGTTCGAGCAGGCCGGCATCGGCTTTTCGCGTGTCTCCGGCGCGTCCCTGCCAGTCTCTGCCACGGCCCATCGGCCGGAGCTGGCGGGTCGGCCCTGGCAGGCTATGGGTGTGTCGCTGGTGTTTCACCCGCGGAATCCGTACATCCCGACCACGCACCTCAATGTCCGCCTGTTCAGCACCACCGACGACGAGCCATTGTGGTGGTTCGGCGGCGGCTTCGACCTCACGCCTTTCTATCCGATCGACGAAGACGTGCGCCATTGGCATCAAGTGGCACACGACTTGTCCGTTCCGTTTGGTCCCGAGGTCTATCCCGAATACAAAGCCTGGTGCGATCGTTACTTCTTCCTCAAGCATCGCAA
>JBEIPT010000294.1:0-4906 GCA_040376895.1 Lysobacteraceae bacterium
GACAGCAGCGGAATGAACGAACGTCCGGTCAGGCCGGCGCCGGTCATCAGGCGATCGAGCAGGAACGCGGCTCGCGGCAGGTATCCGGATTCCTCGAGCAGCAAGATGAACAGGAACAGCAGCAGAATCTGCGGCAGGAATTCGACAACCGTGCCAAGGCCGGCGAAGATTCCGTCGGTGACGAGGCTCTGCAGCAAGCCGGCCGGCATCCACCCGGCGATCTGCGCGCCGACACTGGCGGTGACACCTGCGAGCGCATCCTGCATCGGTGCGGCCCAGGCAAACACGGCCTGGAAGATCAGGAACAGCACGGCACCGAGGATCGGCAGACCAAGCCACGGATTCAGCAGCACACGGTCGGCGGCTTCCTCAAAGTCGTTCGCACGCGCCGGTTCGCGCACGGCAACCGACAGGATCCGACGGGTTTCGACGTGCAGGTCTTCCGGCTGCTCACGCGTGGGCGCGGGCAAGTTTGCCGAAGCATCGAGTGCGGCCATCAGTTGATCCGCACCGCCGCGTCGGATGGCCACGGTTTCGATGACCGGTACGCCCAACTCTTCCTGCAACCGTGCGACATCGATTTCGATGCCGCGACGTTTTGCGGCATCAACCATGTTCAGCGCCAACACCATTGGTCGGCCCAGACTGCGTACCTCCAGGATGAACCGCAGATGCAGCCGCAGATTCGTGGCATCGGCCACACACACCAGCAAGTCTGGTTTGGCTTCACCCGGGAACTGGCCGCGACAGATGTCGAACGTGACTTGTTCGTCCGGGCTGGTCGCCGCAAAGCTGTAGGCGCCGGGCAGATCGAGCAGACGCACGCCACGACCGGAGGCCAGCGTGAATCGACCCTCCTTGCGCTCGACCGTGACACCGGCGTAGTTGGCCACTTTCTGGCGACTGCCGGTGAGCCGGTTGAACAAGGCGGTTTTGCCGCAGTTCGGGCTGCCGACCAGAGCGAGTTGCCAATCCGGCGCGGCGGTAGTCATGCGCGCGGCTCCAGTTGCACCCGCGCGGCTTCGCGACGACGCAGCGCAAATCGTGCGCCACTGACTTGGACCGCAATCGGATCACCACCGAATGGCCCGATGGCCACCACGCGCACCGTCTCGCCGCGGACAAACCCCAGATCACGCAATCGACGCGCGATCACATCGTCCTCGCCCTGGGCGAGCACGCTGTCGATTCGGGCTTCAACGCCCCGCGTCAGTTCAGATAGGTTCACGCGCCGACTCCGGCAATGCGAATAATTCGCAATTATAGGCGCAACTCGCCCGAGCACAACAGCCCTGGCTGAATGGGCTGATGCAACGAAAAACGGCCGACTACTGCTTTTTCGGCAGGATTTTCACGGTCGCCCATTGATCGGGCATGGATTGGTCGGCATCCGGAAAGCGAATCTGACCGCGTTTGCTGCCGACACCGCTGATCTGCAGGAAGAATCGCCATTCGCCGAAGCCGAACCGTCGGGTGTCGAGCTGGATTTCGCGCTGGGTGACCGTGCTGAACAAAGGCCGACGCAGATTGCCGCGAACGACCATGCCCTGGATCGGGATCGGCGGTGCATACCAGCCGTCGCTGCGGCCCCATTCAATGTCGTCCGACCAGCCGATGGTTTTGCGTTCGGCTTGACCCACCTGGGCCGAACTGTGCAGACGCAGGCTGCGAGCCAATGCTGGCGTGCTGATCCACAGATCCAGGCTCGGCAGTCCCGCTTCGACCAGTTCCACACAGGCGGTGACAAACTGGCCGTCGAACGCGATTCGCAACTGGCCTTCACCCTGACTGAGCACCGTCGGCGGGATGTCCTTCCAGAACGGTTCCTTGCAGTGCCCGTCCAGCAGCACGCCGGAGTCGACTGTCTTCGCGAACACCAGATACTCGGAAGCCAGAACTGGCTTGGACAAGAACGACGTGGACAGCATCAGACACACCATGGCGGCACACCGCCGGTTGGCGGTGTGTCCCCTGAAGCTGGAGCTGGATCGGGCGGTCGGCGGGTTCATCTCGACTGCATTGTGCGCCGGTTGGGCCCGGGTGCGCGTGGCAAAGGTCACGCCGACACGTTATTCAATCGGAACAATGATTTGTGTCAACAGTTCGTCGACAGGCGTGGAGGCCGGATCACTCACGTACACCTCGTAACGCGTGCCGATTTCGGTGAGGCGGTTGACCGCCAGCCAGGCATGCGCCTGTTCGTGGGTTTTGCTGAGCGCGTCGTAACTGCCGATGTGATTGAAGCGGATGGCTTTGCCGCCGAAGGTCTGCTTGGCCTCGATTCGGCCGGTGACCGCCACATCGTTGCGATCGACCGGAATGGAGGCCTCGAAGCGCCACTTGCCATCACCATGACCGAGAATGCGCGTGAACACGGGGCCGGCCTGGTTGATCTGGTTGGCCTGCATGAAGGCCATGATTTCGCCGTAGGCCGCGGTCAGCACCTCGGTGCTGCTGGCGGCGTCGACCGCCGCTTCGGCAGTGACGGCATAGGCAGGTGTGGCCACTTCGGCCGTCAACTCGGCCTGCACGCCGGTCAGGTCCACGTTCGGCAGCGATTCGGCGAGTGGCTTCAGCTTGGCCAGACCTTTTTCGTAGTCTCCGCCGATCATGCCCGGAATGATCAGGCCGAAGAGGCGCTCGACCGGACCTTTGAGATCGGAATTGAATCCCCAGGCCACGCGCGTGCCCTTTCCTTCCGGCGTGAGCTGGAAGTAGGCCGTGGCCTTGCCCTGGTCGCCAAAATCAAGCAGCGTTTCGACACGCTCGTTCGGCGTGCTGGCAGTGATCTCCTGACTGCCCGTTCCGACACTCGCGTCGGTGCTGGTCCATGCCATCTTGGCGCCGACACCCTGTTCGGTGCCGCTGTATTCGTAGGTCGTCTTGGGGTCGAGGTCGGCCCACGGCGACCATTCGTTGAAGCGCTTGTAGCTGTTCAGCAGCGCAAACACCACCGAAGGCGGCCGGTCGATCACGATGGACCGTTCCGCATGGGCCTTGTCGGACAGGAAGAAACTGCCCGCAAAGGCTGCAGCAACAAGCGCAATCAGGCCAATGGCCAGGTATTTCAGGAACTTCATCGTGGTCTCCCGGTGGACAGTACTGTGGCAAGTCTAAGCAATCATTGGCTGTCGAGACCGCAACAAAGCAGCCTCGAACCTGTGCGCGACATGGCGGAAAGGCCTGTCGCACGACCCGCCATCCGGGGCAGGTGCGTACCGATACCAGCAATCGGCCGGCAATGCTTATGCCGAAATTCACGCTGGTTTTCAAATTCCAGGGTTCCGAAGTAGAGTCGGGAGTCAATGTCCACACCCTCCTCCGCCCCTCCGGATCCCGCCCTGCTGCGCGCCTTGCGCTACGGCTACCGGCTGCCCATGCTGCTGTGGCATCTGGTGGTGCACCTGCCGCTTGTGGTGGTGGCGCTCACGCCAATCGGCGCCGCGATCAAACTGGGTTCGGGTGAACGTCTGGATCACCGCATGGTGCGCTGGTGGCAAGGCGGCCTGATGCGCGTGTTCGGATTCCGGCTGAAACAGGTCGGTACACCACGCAGCGGCACCACGTTTTTTGTGGCCAACCACTGCTCGTGGCTGGACATCACTTTGATGCACAGCCAGCGCTCGCTGAGTTTTGTGGCCAAAGCCGAAATTGCCCGCTGGCCGGTGATCGGCTGGTTGGCCAGCCGCGCCGGCACCATCTACCACCAGCGCGGTAGCAACGCCTCACTCGCGCGGGTCGCCGAAGTGATGGTGGGTCGGCTGAAACAAGGCATCGATGTGGGTGCGTTCCCCGAAGGCGGCACGGGCCAGGTGGATCATGTGCGCACCTTCCACGCCCGCATTTTCCAGACCTGCTACGACGCGCAGGTGCCGGCACAGCCGGTGGCACTGAGGTATGTGCGCGACCAGATGCCCGCCGTCGAAGTGGCGTTCCGCGACAACGAGAACTTTTTCGCGAACTTCCTTCGTCTGCTCGGCAACCGCGGTTGTGATGCCGAAGTACATTTTCTGGAGCCGATCGATCCGAACCCGGACGGTCGTCGCAAGATGTCGGAACTCGCACGTCGGCAAATCATTGCCGCGCTGGCGTTCACCACACCCGATGCCGCTGGCGAACTGGCCAGCGATGAACTGGATGCCCTGCTCGACAAATGACTGCCGCGCACCCGCCGCTCGAACCCGGGACCTTTGCCCCCAAAGGCTGGCTGCGTAATCCGCATGTTCAATCGGTGCTGGCCAGCAGTGGCCTGCGACGGTTTGTGTTCCGTGATCGCATCAGCCCATTGCTGGCCAGTTCCCGCGAAGAAATCCTCGACGTGGGCGAAGCGAAACTGGTCGGGCATCTCAACCTGCCCAAACACACGCCGCGCGCGCTGGTGGTGCTGATCCACGGCTGGGAAGGCAGTGTGCATTCCACGTACATGCTGTGCCTGGGCTCATGGCTGCTGTCGCACGGGTTCGCGGTGTACCGCCTCAACCTGCGTGACCACGGCGACACCCATCATCTGAATGAGGGCATCTTCCACTCCAATCGCCTGGGCGAAGTGGTCAAGGCCGTCAAGCTGATCAGCGAAAACCTGCCGGATTGGCCCATCGTCATCGGTGGCTACTCCCTCGGCGGCAACTTCGCGTTGCGCATTGCGCGAGCCGCGCCCGAAGCCGGCGTGCCGATCGACTACGTGTTTGCAGTGTGCCCTGCGGTCCACCCGCCGCACGTGCTGACCGCCATCGAATCCGGGCCAAGCTTCTACCACGACTACTTCATGCGCAAATGGCGCCAGTCGCTGATGCTGAAGCAGAAACACTTTCCCGAGTCGTACGACTTCGGCTGGGCGATGAAGTCCGACATGCGCCACCTCACCACCGGCCTCGTGCAACGCCACACCGAATACAAGAGCCTAGAC
>JBEIPT010000051.1:0-13235 GCA_040376895.1 Lysobacteraceae bacterium
ATTCGTGGTGCACCCCGGGATGCTTTGATCGCCGACGTGACACCCGTGGCACAGCGCGGCGCTGCCTATGGCTTGCGACAGAGCCTCGATACGGTCGGCGCGGTTCTGGGACCCCTGCTGGCGCTGGGTCTGATGTTCTGGCTTGGTGTCGTCCAGCATGCCCTGTGGTTTGCAGCGATTCCCGGCTTGCTGGCAGTACTTGTGCTGTGGTGGTTTGTTCGCGAACCGGAGTCGCAGCAACCCTCCGACAGCAAAAGATTCAGCCTGCGCGACTGGCGCTCGCTGGATACAGCGCTGTGGCAGGTGCTGGCCCTGTGTGCCGTTCTGGGACTTGCCCGATTCGGTGAAGGGTTCCTGGTCATTCAGGGCCGTGATCTGGGCCTGGGTGACCAGTACGCGCCACTCACCCTTGTGTTGATGAGCTTCGTGTTCACGCTGCTGGCGTACCCGGTCGGAGTACTCGCGGACCGCTGGCCGCGCCGCCACCTGCTCGCCTTCGCCATCGTCATGCTGCTGATCGCCGATCTGGCGTTGGCCACCGCCGACAACTTGTACCTGTTCGGGCTTGGCATAGCGTTGTGGGGCGCTCACCTGGGTTTCAGCCAGGGTGTTTTGTCCGCGATGCTTGCCGACGCGGCGCCGAAAGCACTGCGCGGCACCGCTTTCGGTGTGTTTCATTTGCTCAGCGGCATGGCAGCCATCGCTGCCAGTCTGCTCGCTGGCTGGATCTGGCAATACCACGGTGCGGCGGCGATGTTTTCCGTCGCCGCCGGGCTTGCCGGGCTTGCGGCATTGATGACCTGGCGGGTGGGCAGTCAGAGTCGAGGTTGATCGTCAGGCAGCCGCAAGATCGATCGACACCACCGGCTCCGCCTGCGTCTGGGCACGCTCGAGCCCGGCAAACAGGTCGCGCCACAAATCTTCGTAAGCCTCGATACCAACCGACAGACGCAACAGTCCTTCGCCGATGCCGGCGCGCTGACGCGCTTCGGCGCTCATCGACGCATGGGTCATCGTGGCTGGATGGGCAATCAGACTCTCCACCCCGCCGAGCGATTCGGCCAGCGTGATGTATTCGAGACCTTCAACGAACGCCTGCACGGCCGCCACACCGCCGCGCAGTTCAAAACTCAGCATGGCGCCATAACCGGTTTGCTGGCGCGCGGCAATCACGTGGCCAGGATGACTGGCGAGACCCGGGAAGTAGACCCGCGATACCGCTGAATGGCGCACCAGGCGAGCCGCGATCTCATTCGCATTCTCCTGGTGGACACGCAGCCGGGCATCCAGCGTTCGCAGCCCACGCAGTGTCAGGAAGCTGTCGAACGGACTGCCGGTCAGGCCCAACGCATTGGCCCACCAGACCAGTTCGCGGTGACGCTCGATATCAGCCGCGACCACCGCGCCACCGACCACATCACTGTGACCGTTGATGTATTTGGTTGTGGAATGCACCACGAAGTCGGCGCCAAAGCGGATTGGCTGCTGGAGTGCAGGCGAGAGGAACGTGTTGTCGACAACGACCAACGCCCCGGCGGCGCGGGCCGCAGGCACGACGTCTGCGAGGGCCGTCAGACGAAGCAATGGGTTCGACGGCGTTTCGAGCCAGACCAGCTTGGGGCGTTCGTCGAGCGCTTCGCGCCAGGACTGGGCATTGCTGAAGTCGATGGAGCGCAGGCGGAACTGTTGCTTGCGGGCCAATGCGTCGAATAGGCGCCAGCTGCCGCCGTAACAATCGTGCGGAACGATCAGCAGGTCGCCCGGCCCAAGATGGGCCTGCAGCAGCAGCGTGATCGCGGCCATGCCGGTAGCCGTGATCACCGCACCGGCGCCGCCTTCGAGCTCACTCAATGCCTCGGCCAGCAAGTCGCGTGTGGGATTGCCGCTGCGGGTGTAGTCGTAGGCACGCTTCTGGTTGAAGCCGGCGAAACTGAAGTTGCTCGACAACACGATGGGCGGGACGACGGCACCAAACGCGGTGTCGCGGTCAATGCCGGCACGAACGGCTTGCGTGGCGGGGCTGACTGCGGAGTTGGTTTGGCTGGATGGCGTACTCATGGACAGGACCCCTGACAGTCGGCAAGAAATTCACGCAGGACTCGGGCGACCTGAACGTGTTCGGTAAGGAAAGCGTCGTGCCCGAAGCGCGAACGCAGATGATGCAGTTTCGACGTGACGCCAAGCCCTTCGGCCAGTGCGTAGAGGTCGCCGATCGGCACCAGTCGATCCTCTGCAATCGCGAGGATGCTGGTCGGCACGCGGATCTGGCTCGGATCGACGCGATGCGCATCGATCGACTCGTTCAAGCGCAGGAACGCAGTCTGGGTCCATTGACGAACATAGCGCTGGCCACAGGCTTCCAGATAGGCATCGGCTGGCGTCACGAGCGTGTCGTCAACAAACTCCGGTGCCTCGGCAAACCGCTCGGCGAATTCTTCCGGTGTGCGGTAACTCAGCATCGCCAACTGCCGCGCAAGCGCCAACGCACGATCCGGCTCGGCGATGCCACTGCGCACGATGCGACGCTGCAGACCGCGCCAGGCGCTGGCAAACGGATGGCTGCGATGAGCGCCGCTGATGACCAGCAAGTGGCCGATCCGATTCGGGAATGCGGCAGCGAACTTCAGCGCCACCATCGCGCCGTAGGACGCACCGATCAGTGCTTCGGCACGCGCAAGGCCCAGGAAATCCAGGACTTTGGCGACCACCTGCGCCTGATCGGCGGTGTCGAGCGGCACATCGAGGTCGCCCCGGGCGCCCAACCATTCGATGCCAATCAACTGCTGGCGTGCCGGGTCGAGTGTGCGACCGGTACCGACCTGCGTTTCCCACCAGCCCGGGCTCGTGTCGAGTGTGTTGGCACACAGATGTTGTCCGGCTGAGATACCACCCAGCACCACAACGGCTGGCGCATCCGGTGCACCCAGGATCTCGGCCGACAGGGTCAGGCGCATGCGCCCGGCATGCACCAGATCGAGGTCCGCATCGAAGCGGATCCGACGGGCATACGGCAAGTCGACGCGGGCTTCGGCGTGATCGCTCGAGGCCTGCTGCAGATCTTCATTACGGGTGACCAGACTCATGACACGCTCCTTCGCCAATACAAGTCATCCGCTTGCGTGAAGGAGGTGATCGCGATGGGATTCGCGATCCCATCTTTCGTAGGTCGATCGCCGTTTCGGCATCGACCCGCGCAAGAGTTGGCACCTTCAGTCCTGCGTGTGCAGGTCTGGGTTGCCCCGGCGTCGTTGGGCTTGTCCCTCGGCCGGTCTGGATGGGTGACGGGACTTTACGCCGGCTTTCGACAGAAATCAATCTCTCCATCGCGATATAAAGATATCTTATGTCGCCGTGCCGTGCCGTGCCGAAAGACATTGTCCGGTTCGTCCAGCAATCCCGTTTCTCCAGGACAAGCCCCAAGGAGAAACCTCATGTCCATGATCCGCACCCTGCTTGCCCTCGTCATGGCAGCGGCCGCAGCCGAAACCTCTGCCGCCACGTTTTGTGTAGGCGACTCAACACAACTGGTGAACGCACTCAACACTGCTTCCAGCAACGGCCAGAATGACAGCATCCGGATTCGGGTCGGCACGTATCCACTGGTCAACGCCAACCGCTTCGAGGTGCTCGCTGAAAACGGGACGTCCACCACGGTCTCGGGCGGTTGGCTGAGCTTGATCAACTCGTGCGACCTGCAGACCAATACACCGGAATCGACGGTATTGACTGCATCACAGTCCCTGGGCGACCAAGTCCTGCGCGTTCAGAGCATCAGCGGCAATGGGTCGGTCGAACTGGCGAACCTGAGCCTAAAGGACGGACGCGGACTGGGCAGCAACGCAGGCTGCATGAACATACAGGTGGAGGCAGGCACCGCTCAGATCACGGTCGACCGGATCGTTCTGAGCGGCTGCGAGAACAGCCAAACGCTTTCTCCAGGGGCCTTGGCTGTTCAGCACCTGGGTACCAATTTCGTCACCGTGCGCAATTCCATCATCCGCGACAACGTGTCACAGAGCGGCCCGGCAGTATCTCTGTATCAGCGTGCCGCAACCTCGGGGAATCTGATCCGATTCTTCAACAACACCGTGTTCGACAATCATCCGGTGACCAGCGGCGGCGTGGTTGCCGGTGTGCAAGCGAACTCGATCTCGGGCCAGGGAGGCATCGAGCTCTACAACAATGTGATCGTCGACAACGGTCTGCCGAACCAACCGGATGTCGGCCTGGTGAACGACGGCACTTCGGCCTATTCCACGATGTTGTCCAAGGCGATCTCGGGAACACCGCTTCAAAGCGGTGGCACGCAGATCACCAGCAATGTGGCAGGTCTGTTCCGCGCCTACCCTTCGGATCTGCGTCCAACCGACCAGTCGGCCTTGCGTGATGCGGGTTCCGACCTCAACGCGTCAGCCGCCGGCCAGCGTGATTTCTCGAATGGCACGCGTGTGCAGGGTTCGCGCATCGACATCGGCGCATTCGAATTCGAGTCCCTGTTCCGAAACGGCTTCGAATGAGGATCAATCGACCTGATATTGCCCCGAGCGAACTCGTACGGTCGGCGGCACGCGCTGTTCCTCGAAGGCCAGGTAACCTGCTTCAAGTTGGCGCCAGAATTCGCGGTGCGGACTGGCCTCGATGAGCGCCTCGTGCGCGCGACCGAACCGGAACGGAAACACGTGCACCGGGACTTTGGACTGACCTGCCTTCAAGGCTGCCTCAACAAGCGCATAGATTTCTTCGATGCCGTCATCGGTCATCGCATAACACCCGATCGATACGCAGCTGCCATGCACCATCAGGTAGCTGCCGGTCCAGCCTCTCGCACGCTCATAGGCATTCGGATAACCGAGGTTGAAGGACAGGTGATAACTGCTGTACGGATTCAATTGCCCGGATCCGACTTGGTAAAACCCTTCGGGTGCCTGACCGTCCCCTTCGCGGGTCTTGGGACCCAATTCGCCGGAGAAAGCGCAGATCGGGTAGGTCTTGAATAGTTGATAGGTCTTGTCGGTTGACGACTGGAACCAAAGCTCCAACTCGGCTTCCTGCTTGAAGATCCGGACGAAGAGCGGATCACCGGCGTGCACATCGGCCTCGGCCAACAGGGGCTGCAATCGCTGCAGGCCCTGACGCACCTTCTGGTTTGGTCCGACTTGTGCACTGGGCGCACCGATCAACAGGATCAGCGCAACCAGCAACCCGATCATCCCCCGACTCATGCGAACAACGCCTCCATTCGGGCGCGTGTGCTCGAATCGATTCGCTCCAACAAAGCCAGCGCGCCCAGATTCTCGAGCAATTGTTCCGTTCGGGTGGCGCCGAGAATGACGGTGCTGACGTGAGGATTGCCGAGACACCACGCCAGCGCCAATTGGGCGCTGGTCGCATCAAACGACGCCGCAATTTCGGCCAGCCCACGAACCGCGGCAATCCGCCGATCGCGATCGGTCAGCACGGGTTTCTGCAGCCAGCGATAGGCTTCGTGTGCCAGCCGCGAATCAGCCGGGATGCCATCGTTGTATTTGCCGGTCAGCAGACCGGAGGCCAACGGCGACCAAACTGTCGTCCCCAGACCGAACTCCTCGAGCAGCGGTGCGTATTCCTGCTCTACGCGACCGCGTGCCAGCAGGTTGTATTGCGGCTGCTCCATCCGCGGCAGTTCGAGGCCATGCGCCCGAGCATGTTCGGCCGCCTCCCGGATCAACTCAGCCGGCCATTCACTGGTGCCCCAGTACAGCACTTTGCCCTGCCGGATGAGCAGATCCATCGTGCTGACGATCTCGGCGATCGGCACCTGTGGATCAGGGCGGTGGCAGAAGTACAGATCCAGATAGTCCAACCGCAACCGGCGCAGTGCCTGATCACAGGCGTCCCGCAAATGTTTGCGGCTCAGGCCTTGCTGCGTGGGCCGAGGCGCGTCGACCGAACCGAAAAACGCCTTGCTCGACACCACCAGGGCATCCCGAGGCAAGCGCAGGTCGACCATCACGTCACCCAGGAGGCGTTCGGCCTCGCCATTGGCATAGGTCTCTGCAGCGTCAAAGAAATTGATGCCCTGATCATAGGCACAGGCAACCAGATCCCGGGCCGTACCTCGCTCCACCCCCACCCCGAACGTGGCCCAGGTACCGAACGACAAGGCCGACAACTGCAAGCCGGTACTGCCCATACGACGATAAAGCATCCGAAATTCCTTGGTGATGAGGTATGGCCGGCATTGGACGGGGCCGGATGTGAGGCAAAGGTAAAACCATGATGATCGCTATGCCAGCGAGACGTGCGATGCTCGACAAAACTGTCCTGGAGCCCTCGGCGATGCAATTGACGTCAACGACACGGTGGTCCCTGTTCGCGCTGATGGTTCTTTGGGCACCGATCCAGGCCCATGCGTCGATCCACGCCGATTTTGGTGACGCCGCCATTCTGGCGCCGCTGGTCTGGTTCTGGCAGGCCATTGGCGTGCTGGGCGGATTGGCGATGCTGACCGCAGGCGTGTTGTTCTGGCGCCGAGGCATGGCATCGGCGGTACTGGTCTGCCTGGCAATCCAGACCCTGCCGGGTGTGCTGTCGCGAATTCTCCTCTGGTCGTTCCAATCGACCGGGGCAATGCCGGGCGCTTCCAGTACACATATCGGCATCGTGTTTTCCCTGATCGGCGGGACGGTGACTGTCCTGCAGTGGGCCGCCCTGGGGGTAGCCCTGGTGGTTACATGGCGCCGCCAGCCTGCTCCGGACGACCCGAATGGGCCCTGACACCCGTGGGTAGGCACCCAACGGGACCTTGTCTATACTCGGGGCATGCCCGGAGACCGGGCCCAAGGTGAGTCATAACCAGTGATCGAGGGCCTACAACACAGCTTCCCGCCTGACACCATCGAAACCCTGATGGACGATCCGGCTCGGGCGCGAGCTGAAATCGAGGCGCGCCGACCCGACATTCTGGCCTTGTTCCAGCGCCGTCGTGCGTTGCTGGCCGAAAATTTCGGGACCATGGTGGCGGATGCCTGGGATCGCGCCGAGTCGGCGTTGTGCCTGAGCCTCACGCGTCTGGCGATTCGTCATGGCCGTTTTGGCCAGGACTACCACCACTATCACAACGAAGAACATGCGCTGGAAATTCTGGACCGGCGTATCGAGCGCGTCATGCGCGAACTCGGGATCAAGGCACTGACTGGCCTCGATTGGGTGGCGCTCACGCTGTTTGCCACATGCCACGACCTGCGCCAGCGCGAATTGGTTGATTCCGGCCATCCGGTCGGAAGCAACGAAGCAGCCAGCATCGCCGAGACCGAACGGATTCTCGACCGCTGCGGCTTCGACCGCGTGCGTGACCACGAGTTGTATCTGGCGCTGGAAATCATGATTGCCGGGTCGACATTCGATGCGCGACCGGCACCGATGGACCGCAGCAAGTTCAATACCGCCGAAGTGATCACCACGACCGGGCCGCTTGCACCCCACCTGGCGCGCGAACTGGACCGCATCAATCCGGTATGGCGTAGCGAACCCAGCCTGGACCGCGCGATCCGCCTGGCGCTGATCGCGTCCGATCTGGATACCGCCAACGTCGGCGAAAGTTTTGTCGAACTGTCCGACAGTGGTGCCCGACTTGCAGGCGAGCGCGAAATGCGCGCTGGCCGAAGCCTGGAAAGCACCGAAGCCGGTCCACCGCTGCTCGGTTTCCTGACCACCGGCCAGGAACGGTATTTCTTCGAATTGCATCGTTTCTGCTCGGAAGTCGGCGAACGCGTTTATGGCCCCGGCAAGGCTGCCAATGCCGAGAAAGTCCGCGCCATTTCGATCCAGCTTCGTGAGCGGTTCCGTGACCGCGAGCCGGGTAGTTACACCGGCGTAGACGTGCTGGATGCCCAGCGCGAAATGGTCTGGCAATTGGCCTGATTGGGTCGTTGGCAGGCTGTTGAAAAACCTCTCTCTCGCGTTTTTCAACGACGCGAGTGCGGCATACGCCCGGACTCGCTGACGAACATCTCCTCGAAGAGTCAGCCTTGGTAAGGTCAGGGTCATCGCCGGGCATTTCTTCCAGCATCTGCGAAGGCCCGATGCGGCCGGGTTCTGCATGTGCCGCATACCGGCGTTGACGGTAAAGCTGACACTTTGCCGGACCATCACTTCGCCGGTTCGCGCACCTGATTCGAACGACCTCGCGTGCGACTGATCATTCAACGCCTGCCACTGCGCGTAACTCCCTGGAAGCGACCGCAGCTACTCCGGAAGGCGGCTGCGTCCCTTGATTCCGCCCCATTCTCAAAAGGAAGCCGCATGTTCGTTTTTCGTTCCATCATCGCTGGATTGTTTGTCTTGACTGCCACCGGCACCACATCAGCTCGTGCACAGAGTACCGTGATCTTCGAAGGCACCGACATGCAATCCCACACCATCGTCGAGTACGACGAACACGGTGCGCGCGTTTCAACGCAGACGCGGCAACAGACCTTGATGCCGGGTCTCGGCAGCATTCCCGACCTTTCGCACCCCCAAAAGGGATTGATCCTGCTGGTGGGACCCAATCATCAGGGCATGTCGCGGGAATCCGTGAGGAACCTATTTGAAGGTCCCGGCCCGATGTCCCTGAAGTCGTTCTACGAGCGGGAATCCGCTGGCAATCTGACGTTCGCACCCTTCACGTATGTCTACCTCCCGCATCCGGACTTCAACGGCTGCTACATGGAAGCGAGCCATTTGTTGGCGCGATACACCGCAGCCACCGGCGACAGGAACATCGATTTTGATCACGTGTTCGTGTTGGGCGATAACGACCACAGCAAGTGCCCCGGGGGCACCCTCCCCAACGGGGCATCAGGGTCGCTCGGCAACTTCACTGTGTCCAACCAGTTCGGGCGCTATGAATTCGGAATGAGTTGGTACTCCGATCAGTTTCTGACCACCGAGTTCATTCTCAATCATGAGTATGGTCATTCGCTTGGCTGGATGCACAGCAATCTGACCAGTCGTACGCAGCATGTCGAGTATGGCGACGGCAGCGATGTGATGGGCTCGCCGAGGTCAGCCGACTTTCGGGTCTCCGCTGCGCGCCAATGGACTATGGGATGGATGAATTCAGCGCGTACGGTGCGCACGAACGAATTTGGCTTGCCTGTGACGATTTCCCGCCGCACTGGGCCGGAATTGCTTCTTGTGCCTCTGACGGCTTCCAGACTGAAAGCCCACTCACTCGGGAGGACGATGCTAGCGATCGCGTTCGAGCCGGAATTGCCATTCCACCAGGGCGGGCTGCCCTATCGTCGTGCGGGCATGGTGCCGCGAATCGTGAGCTCGGGCTTGCCACAATCGGCAATGTCTCTGTTCTATGATGAGGCCAGCGTCGGCATCAGTCAGCGACTCCCGGATCTGGTACTGGACCGGGTTGGCAGTTTTGCCTTGCCTGAAGCAGGACTGACGATCATCGTCGATCGCGTGAACGCCAACTCCGCCGAGATCAGGATTCTCGATACTCCGGCGGTACCGTCACCTCAACTGACTCTGCATCCGACAAACGGTGGTACAGGGTGTTATCACCGTCGCTTCTCCCTCGCCGGACTGAATCAGGACGCCAGCCTGACTGCTCAATCCGACTTCGCCGGCCGTGTGGAACTCATGAAATCAGTTGGTCCCGATTCCGGGGGGTACGTGGCAGCGTTCGCAGGTTCCGGGCCGTTGGTGATCAGCGCCGTCGAATCCAATCGCGATGGCGGATACACGACGTACAACCTGGATGTTCCGGCGGACCCGACTTGTACGGAGCAGGTTCCGACTCTCCAAATCGAGCAAACTCGCCACGCCGAAGTGTTTTCCCGGGAGTGCGGGCTGGTGACCACCTCAGCCACCAATCTGGGTGCGCCGTCCACGCCCATCGCAGTCACGTCTGGCTCCGGCCACTGGTGGTACTTTCAAAATGCTGACGTGTGGAACCTTTATGGCGTCGATTCGCGCCAGATTCTGACGACATACTGGTTCGACCAGATTCCTTTCCAGATGATCGGCACCTCGGTTCTCGGACCCGTTGACTGTGCGAACCAACCGGTCCCGAAGTTGCAACTGAAGCAACCGGAGGTCGGCGCAGATTGCAGGACAGTGACCGTGAGAGTGCACCAATCGGCTACGGGTATCCCGCAGTCGGAGATTGCGATCCGGGTCGCGACGTTTGGTGCGACCGGGCCTCAGTTCGAGGATCAATTCTGCACAATCGACGGACAGCCGGCTGGTCAGTCCTATTGCAAGGTGACATTCCAGAGATCACTCGCAGACAAGGACTTCATCGTCACGGCAAGCAGCCCCAGCGATGCCACCACGCTTCATGGCGAATTGCGCTGCGGGAGCGACAGTCGCTAGAAGACGTTTGAGCCGAAGCAGCGTTTACAGTGGCGTGGTGGCTGCACCGGCACAATCCATGCAACAAGTAGTCAGTCGGTTCAAGGCAAGTCCGGACATGCGCCGGACTTGCCGTTTCGCCATGTTCGCCAGCATTGTTTGGCCTCCGGCCATCCGTTCGAGCACCTATGCGAAGATTTCCGACCACCCGGACAGTGGGATCAAGATCGACGTTCAGCCCATAAACACTGTTCCGGAAGAGCAGGGTCTCACCAGCCGATCATTCGCTCATTTGCGGCCAATTCTGCGGGCGGGTTAGCATCGGTCCCTTACTTTGCCGGAAAGCCGACCCATGAACCTGCTCGAAGACCTGAAATGGCGTGACCTGATTGCCGACTGTACCGACCTGGAAGGTCTTGAGAAACGTCTGGCGGAAGGCCCGATGACCCTCTATTGCGGCTTCGACCCTACAGCGGACAGCCTGCATGTCGGCCATCTGATGGGTCAGTTGATGATGCGGCGTTTTCAGGAAGCCGGACATCACCCGCTGCCGCTCGCCGGGGGTGCCACGGGCATGATCGGCGATCCCAGCGGCAAGTCCGCCGAGCGCAATCTTCTGGATGCGGAACAACTTGCGCACAACGTCGCCTGCATCAAGGAGCAGTTGTCCAGGCTGCTCGATTTTGATTCGGCGAAGAACCCGGCCCGACTGGTCGACAACGCGACGTGGACAGTCAATGTGCCGTACATCGAATTCCTGCGCGAGATCGGCAAACACTTTTCCGTCAACATGATGGTCAACAAGGACAGCGTGCGTTCGCGCATGGAAAGTGAGTCTGGCCTGTCGTACACCGAATTCAGCTACATGCTGCTGCAGGCCTTCGACTTCTACCACCTGCGCAAGACATTCGATTGTGAACTGCAGATCGGCGGCTCGGACCAATGGGGCAATATCGTTGCCGGTACCGACCTGATCCGGAAGAAGCTCAAGGCGAGCTGCTTCGGCATGACGTTCCCGCTGATCACCAAGGCCGATGGCACCAAATTCGGCAAGACCGAATCCGGCGCCGTGTGGCTCGACCCGAAGCGCACCAGCCCGTACCGGTTTTACCAGTTCTTCATCAACACCGAAGACAGCATGGTCTCGACCTACCTGCGCAAGTTCACGCTGCTGCCGCGCGCCGAGATCGAGGAGTTGGAACGTCAGCACGCCGAGAAGCCCGAAGCACGTGCGGCACACAAGGCGCTTGCGCGTGCCGTGACCGCGCTGGTTCACGGTGAGGCAGCTCGCGACGATGCCGTGCGCGCCAGCGACATCATGTTCGGCGGTGGTCTCGACGGCATCAGCGAGCGCGTCTTCGAGGAAGTCGTGGGTGAAGTGCCGACGATCGACGTGCCGGCCGCGACCTTCGATGGCGCCGGAACGAACGTGCTGGACGCCTTCGTGAACTCGGCACTCTGCGGCTCCAAGGGCCAGGCCCGTCGGGATCTGGAAGGTGGCGGTCTGTACGTCAACAACCAGAAGGCGGGCGACGCCCAGCAACAGCTGGCTGCCGCGAATCTGCTGTTCGGCAAGTACCTTCTGCTGCGCAAGGGCAAACGTTCATACGCGGTGTTGCGCGTCGCCTGATCCGCTTATCGGACTTTGGTGCAGGGAATCAAGGAAGCTGATAGGCAAACTCGTATCGATGTTTGCCGTCGGCGATGATGATCTGGAACGTGCCCGTCAGACCGACCAGTTCGCCTGTGCCGGAGTCCGGGACCACGGTCACCCGCAAGCTCGGACTGCCTCGATCCATCGTGCCCGAGTGCTGCAGAACGAACGTTCCGCGCCGGCCGTGCAGCAGGCCATCGACGTGCTCGATGGCCACGTAACCCGCCGAACCGCTGACGTCAGTCCCCGCGCTCAACATCTGTCCGAATGTCGTGGCGACCAGATCTCCGGTAGTCGTTTTGTTGATGGACCGGCGCCCGAGCTTCGCGCCTTCGGTCAGGCCTTCGAAATCCAGTGGCAGCAACTTGACGGAAAACTCACCTTCGGCGATCTGTGTCACAACGGGATCCTTTGGCTGATGGCGCCGTTCACAGTTCGGTGAGGCGAGATGGCGATCGTCTCAGATTCTGTCCGGACGAGACACCGTCAACGGTCCGCCCGCGTCGCCGGTATTGAGCGTTGTCGCAGGCTCGAACAGAAGAACATGGACTTCTTCGTCTGCGACAGGCCGATGCTCCGTTCTCCGCGGGACGATCAGGAACTCTCCCTCGCCGACTGCAACGGTGCGGTCGCGAAACTCCATCGTGAATGAGCCCTTGAGGACCAGGAACAACTCATCCTCGTGCTCATGCTGATGCCACACGAACGGTCCCTGGAACTTGACCACTTTCACGTGTTGCCCGTTGAGCTCGCCGATGATTTTCGGATCCCAATGCGTGTCGAAGCGTGAGAGGCAGTCTTTCAGGTTTACGGGAATCATCATGGACGGGCCTCGATCTTTGCCATGCCGAAATGCGGATCATGGATCATAGGGCTCATTGGTCCGCTGCGCTTCAGGCGCTTGTTCATCCAGCGATTGCCGATACCGCACGCAACCACGAAGAAACTCAGGCCAGATCGGAACCGTCGGCCGAGGGTCAGTCTGTTCGGGCAACAAGGACCACAAGTCCGGCTGGTGCCAACACAACGAGTGTCCGGTCGCATCACGATGGGCACGAATCGCGTTGCGGAGCTTGATGATCTCCGAAGCCATCTGCTCCGCGGACATGTCCTTCAGATCGGAATCCATGTTTGCTCCTGTTGCTCGGGAATGTTCTCGTCAGTGAGTCTTCGACCCTTCTCAGGGTGCGGCAGCGGCGACATCAGTGACGGTGCCATGCAGGCTCGAACTAGTGCGCATCACGTTCGC
>JBEIPT010000601.1:0-1773 GCA_040376895.1 Lysobacteraceae bacterium
ACACCTCGCGCCAGCAGATCGTTGATGTCACGCAGCGCCGTATCCGGCGAACACTTGGCGATGGTCGCCCACTTGCTGCTGGTGAGCTTGCCTTCAAAGCCATCAAGCAGCTTGTTGAGCAACTTCACCTGCCGCGCGTTCAGTGGCATGGTCGCCCAGCGTTGCCAGAACCGGGTCTTGGTCAGCACAGTGTCGAGCGTTTGCTGGGCCTGGTCGATTGCGCCATGGAGTGTGTCGAGGAACCAGGCAAGCCACTCGGTGACATCCATGGACCCTTTTTGCGTGCGCTCCAGGATGTCGTAGTAGGCCTTGCGCTCGCCCTGGATCTGCGCTGACAAACTGTAGAACCATTGAGGACTGCGATCGGCACGCGCCAGCAGCAGATCGCCGATGGCTCGGGCAATACGGCCATTGCCGTCGTCGAACGGATGCAAGGTGACCAACCAAAGGTGACCGAGGCCGGCCCTGATCAGTGGTGGTTCGCTCGATGGGCCATTCAGCCAGTCGAGGAAGCGCTTGGTTTCGGCTTCCAGGCGATCGGCAGGTGGTGCCTCGAAATGCACCCTCTGTCGACCAATCGGGCCAGACACCACTCGCATCGGCTCGCCAGCATCGTCTCTCCAACCACCAACCCTGATCTTGGCCAGACCGGAGTAGCCGGTGGGAAACAGTGCGGCATGCCAACCGAACAAGCGGTCCCGCGAAACCGGTGAATCTTTATTGGCCGTGGCATCGAGCACCATCTCCACCACACCTTCGACGTGGCGATCCACGGGAGCCAGCGCGCCGATGTCGACGCCCAACCGTCGAGCGATCGACGAGCGCACGGACGCAACGTTGAGTTGCTCGCCCTCGATTTCGCTGGTCTTGACCACGTCCTCAGTCAGTGCGGCCAGGTTGGCTTGATCGCGCATCGCCATACTCACGTCAGTCAGACGCCGCGAAGCTGAGACTGGAGCAGGAGCGGATTGGCTGGCGATGGATGTTGGGCCGCCTGCACGCCGGTTAAACGGCATTGCACTATGCTGCAGGCCAAATCCGGCATGGGAGGCGGTCGTCCATGAGCGCGCAGACTCGCAAGCAGTCACGTTGGTCGTTCTGGCGGTTCGTGCGTTGGGGCCTGTTCCTGATGGCGATGGTGTTTGTGTTGCCGGTACTGGTTTGGTTCATCGCCAACCGCTTCGATGAATCGCCCACGCAGGAAGCGCTGGACTACGCTGCCGAGTCGCCGCGACAGGTGGCCGATGCCGACAATGCCTGGTTACTGTTGGCCGGGATCGGCGCGGCACCCGATGAGGATCCTCTGGTGTTCGGTCGGCGTCGGGTCGACATGGTCGTGGCGCGATCCCGCAAGGTACCGATGCCCGCACCGGATGCGGCGGAAGTCGCGCTGTTTGTTGATGCGGTGCCAAAGGTGGGGCCCGACAGCGATATCGACGGAGTGGACGAACTGTGCCCCTCGCGCGACGTGGATTGTATTGTCTGGGCTCGTGAGTACAACGTGGTGCTCGATCGATTGCGTGCCGCCAACTCACTTCGTTTGATCCGTTGGCAAACCGCGCTGACGATGCCGGACTGGCAGGCGCTTTATCCGCCGCTGTTGGATGGGCCAATTCAGGATCCGTCAGTGGCTACCATGCATCTGAATCTTCTGGCGCTCGAGTTGTCGCAGACCTTGCCCTTCATGCCGGCGCAAGGGCAATTGATCGAGTCGTCGGAGCCGACGACACTGGAGAAGCTTGCGGGCACGGTCGTGTTCTGGCGTCGAGTCCA
>JBEIPT010000398.1:0-3618 GCA_040376895.1 Lysobacteraceae bacterium
CCGAAACCGGTGATCAGCACATGTTTGCTCCGACCGGTCACGTAGAGGTAACCCTCCTCGTCGAGGTGACCGATGTCGCCGGTATCGAGCCAGGTGTTTGCGGCCGGAGGCGTTTGACCCAGATATCCGGCAAACGTGTTGCCCTGGACCTGGATCACGCCATCGACGATTCGAACCTGCACATGCGGCAGAACCTGCCCGACGCTGCCCGTCCGATCGGAACCCGGCGCATTCAGCGCAACGACGGAGGCACATTCGGACAGGCCGTATCCCTCGAACACCGGCAAGCCGCGCGCACGAGCGCGCCGGATCAATGCGGGTGAAGTTGTTGCACCGCCTACGGCAATGAATCTAAGGGAGACAGGCATCGGCAGACCACTTTCCGCGGCCAGCACCAGACCACGCAGGATCTGCGGCAGAACGATCAGGCTGCTCGGTTGGTCCCGATGCAGTGTCGAAACGAGTTTGCGTAGATCGAGCTGTGAACTTCCGGTCAGACCGGTTTCACTGCCCGCGCGCAGAATGACGCGTTTGCCGAGCAGCAAGGGAACATAGACCCCGGCCACATTCTCAAGCAGCGTGGCCAGAGGCAGCAAGGAAAAGTGGGTGTCCACGGAATCCACCAGACCGGGGGCGGAATGGATTCGCGACGCCAGCGCTTCGGTCACGCCGTCCAGCACAGTGGTGTCCAGACAGACGCCTTTGGGTTGTCCAGTGGTGCCGGACGTGAACGTGATCTTGCAGGTGCCCGCAGGAACGCTGGGCGGCTCGCTCTGGTGGTGGACCGAAACCAGTTCGATCCCCGTGATCGGCGTAGTGACCGATGGCGAAGCCGAGTGGGTCGTGCTGGTCAGCACAGAATCGACGCCAGCAGCGTTCATGGCGTGCTCGCGCTGCGCGTCGGTGAAAAACGGGGCAATCGGCACGAGGACAACGCCAGCCTGCCAGCAGGCGAGATCGGCAATGACCCAGTTGGGGCAGTTTTCGCCCAACAGGGCGGCGCGTCGGACACCCCTGGTGTGAAGCCATGAAGGGAGGGTGTCGACCCGATCCAGCAACGTGGCGTAATCGACGGTCTCGTGGTCACCCGTTAGAGCAATCGCCGAGGGCGTGCTCGTGGCGTGGCGACGCAGAGCGGCCAGAATCTTGCCGGACATCGTGCTCAGCGCTCCGTGATCGTCTTGTACACGCGATCGACCGACGAGGAAATGGTGGCGGCGACGCCGCGATAGAGAATGTCGCGTTTGGCCGCTGCAATGGCCGGCTGGGCGTCACCGAACATCACTTTCGGGCAACGGTCGTAGTAGCTGCCCCACTGCGCACCCTGGTCCGGCAACTGTTTCGCCGATGCTGCAGCCAGAACTTCCGGCTTGTAACCCAGTCGTGCGATGGAGCGCTCCACTTCCGGCGTGGCGGTGAACAGGACATAACGATGACCGAGCTTTGCCACCAGTTCGCTCAGGAACACGAACAACAACAGGCTGCTGCCCTTCCACGTCGACACCAGATTGCCGATTTCGAGGATGTCCGAACGCTCGACGGTCTTGCCGGTCCGCTGAGAGATGATCTGCTCGACCGGGGCATCGAGGTAGGTTTCGGCGAACAACGGGCCACGGGTAGCCGTGGCCAGCCCAACCGCCGCACAATGGCGACCGGCCATGCCGACGCTGATCAGCTTCGGCAGGAAATGGGTGATCCGTGCGTCATGGGCCGACGAGAAGCGTCCGCGGATATAAGACTCGACACCGGCGCGCGAAGCGTCACCGGCCTGGTGCAGGCCGAACTCCAGCAGGCGCACGTGGCGCAGTGCCGCGCGGGGTGCAGAGAGGGTCGCCGTGCCATGCCCATCCATGTTCAGTTCCATGAGTGCCGTCCGTTGAATCGAGGACGCCAGATTAGGGACTGATTCTTAAGGCAACCTTAGGCAGATGTTCAATTGGCGTTATGGGCGATCACCGGGATATCGCGCAGTTCGCGCAGGTTGATGACAACGGAACGCACCTTTCGCTGCGGTGTCTCAAAGTGAGGCACCAAAACGCCTTACGTCTTTGATTTTAAAGACGTCGTTGGTACGGAATCAGCGGTTGAAAAAATCGAAGAGATTCTTCTCCCGCTTGCGGGAGAAGATGCCGACAGGCAGATGAGGGCACTCTGGCGACAGGCCAATTCGGTCGCCAATCTGGCCCTCATCCGGCCTTCGGCCACCTTCTCCCGTGAAACGGGAGAAGGAGTGAATCACTCCCGCCATTTCCACCAGGCAGTTTCCAGTTCAGTCGTCGGGTAGACCCGGCCATCGAACTTGAGCACATGCCGAAACCGACCACGAGTCGACGGTTCCACTGTCTCGCTGCCAACGGCCGAAGTGGACCGCACCTGCGCCGTGCCGACGATCACCAGGTCCTGTCGGCCGTTCGTAACGGTTTCGGCCATCTGGACGGTCTTGGCAAACTCCTCGACCACGGTGACGTCGGGCGCTTCCGGATCGGGGTTGCAGCGACCCGCTGGTTGCTTCAGGTAGGTCCACTCGGTCATGTACAGATCACGCAGAACCGGAACGATGTTCCCGTCGCTCAGCGCATAGAGGGTCCGGACAGCACCAAACCCGCCGTCACCGCAGTTCGGAATGTAGGCACTGGTGATGTCGATGCCGAAGGCACGAACGTCTGGAGCGAGCCGGTAGGGCGCCACGTCGATCCACAACGAACTGGCCTCGAATCGGAGCGCGGCGTCTTCGGATACCTCGAATGTGCCTCGGGCTTTCGACTCGCCATGAGAGTCGAGCAACGACACACTCAATAGACCGACACCGTCGGTGTTCAGCGCGACAGACGCCACGATCATGCTACCCAACTGCTTGGGCGCTGGCGCACACGCCGCTGCGGTCAATTCGAGGTCGTTGTCTACCGAGAGCGTGGCCAGTTGTGCCTCGGAGCATCTCTGCCTGATCCAAGGCTCGTCCATCGCGTGCCCTGATGGGGACTGGATCAGAAGGAAGGAACCCGACACAAGCAAGAGGCAAGCTTTCATGGAGAAACTGGCGCGTTCACCAAGTTGGAAAGCGGCGACATGAGGGACCAATTTCAAACCCAAGCTTCGCCGCGCGCATTCCGCTCGGCGAAATACAGGCCGGCCCAGATTTTCGGGTCCATCGGATAACCCTGAGCCTGCTTTTCCATCAACCAGGCCGCGGCATGAACCAAAGGCACGTGATGGACGACGATGTTTTCGGACTCATCGCCGCCACCCTCACTGACGCGCACGAGGCCAGTGGCACGCACAAAATGGGCGTACTCGGTGCTCATGCCGGCAGAAACCGGGCCACCCATGATGTAGTCCAGACGTGTGGCCTGATAACCGGTCTCTTCCTCGAGTTCGCGGCGCGCACTCTCCACAATGTCCTCGTCCTCCGAACCCTTGATATCCCCGATCAGGCCGGCCGGCATTTCCAGTGTTGTGGCCAGAATCGGCGGGCGATATTGCTCGACGAACAACAATTCGGCAGCGTCGGTGAGCGCCACGACGATCACGGCACCACGAGGATTGACCCGCTCGGCAAACTCCCAGCCCTTGCGGGCCTTGATGCTGATCCATTTCCCATTGAAAAGCGTGACGGTTTCA
>JBEIPT010000527.1:0-2391 GCA_040376895.1 Lysobacteraceae bacterium
GTCATATCCGGCCAGATGGGCATCTGGACCATCCTGTCCGTATCCGGTGATCGAGCAATAGACCAATCGCGGATTCAGCGCCGCAAGGCTCGCGTAATCCAGCCCGTAATGAGCGAGTGAGCCAACCTTGTAGTTCTCGACCAGCACGTCAGCCTGCTGCGCCAGCGAACGAATCAGCGCCGCGCCTTCCGGTTCGCTGAAGTCGACGGCCACGGATTGTTTGCCGCGGTTGCAGCACAGGAAATAGGCAGACAATTTCTGTTCGGCATCACCCAACCATGGCGGCCCCCAGGTCCGACTGTCGTCTCCGACACCGGGTCGCTCGATTTTCCAAACGGTCGCCCCCAGGTCCGCGAGCATCTGGGTGGCCCATGGGCCGGCCAGGATCCTCGAGAGGTCCAGAACCCGGATGCCGTCGAGGGCTTTCTCCAGACTCATGATGACGACTCGGTATCGTCGCCTGACTCAATACTCGGCTCGGCCCTGTCGGCCTCCGGCGCTTCCAATTGTTCCTTCCATTGTGCCGGAAGCGCCTTGCTGGCTTTGGCGCCCAGTGCACGCAGCTTTTCGACCTGGCCCAGTACGTTGCCGCGGCCGCTCTGCATCCGCTTGATCGCTTCCTGCAACTCGTCACGAGCGCCGTCGATTCGATTCAGTGTTGTCTGAAGGTTTTCGGCGATTCGTGCGAAGTTGTCGTAAAGACTTCCGGCGAGCCGGGCGATTTCTTCGGCATTCTTCTGGCGTTCCTGAACTCGCCACAGCTCGTGCACGATCCGGAGCAGGCCCAGCAGCATGCCCGGGCTGGCCACTATGACCTTACGGCTGATCGCCAACTCATAAAGGCTGTCGTCGTTGCCGATCGCCTCCAGATAGGCGGCTTCAATCGGCACGAACATCACGACGAACTCGGGCGAGCGCAGATCCGGAGACTCGGAATATCGCTTCTGTCCCAGGCTTTCGATGTGCGTGCGCATCGCCGCACGATGATCCTTGCGATGACGCTCACGTTCGTCGTCGTTTTCGCTCGCTGTCAATTGCTCGAATGCAATCAACGACAGTTTGGAATCGATCACCAGGCTGCGATCGTCGGTCAGGCGCAGGATCACGTCCGGAAACTGGCGCTGCCGATCAACACCTTGCACAGACGGCTGCACGTCAAACTCGCGACCTGGACGCAAGCCCGCAAGTTCCAGCAGCCGCTCCAGCACCAACTCGCCCCAATTGCCGCGCTTCTTCGAGTCGCCACGCAAAGCCTGCGTCAACGCATGCGCTTCGCTGCTGAGGTTCTGATTGAGATCACGCAGCTGTTTGAGTCCGCCCTTGATTTCGACGCGACCCTCAAGCTCCTGGCGTGACGCATCACGCACATCCCGCTGGAACGTTTCGATCTGCTCGCGGAACGGCTTCAGCAAGTGCTGCAATTGTTCGGACTGGCGCTCGTTGAAATGTTGCGCCTTGGTGTCGAGAATGCTGGCCGACACGGACTGGAACTGCTCGGTCAGCACCTCGCGCGCTTGCGCCAGCCATTGCAGCTTTTCTGCAGCATTCTGGGCTTGGGCTTGGGCCCTTGCTTCCACTTCGGCAACCAGTTTCTCCAGTCGCGTGTTCTGCTCGATCAGGATGGATGCCTCGCGAACACGCGTCTGCAGGTCTGTGATCTGCTTGTCCGTCACCTCTGCCCTGGCCAAGGCACCGGCCAAGTCGGCCTGGCATTTCGAAAACTCGGACTGCAGCGCTTGCGCCTGTTTGTCTCGTGTCTGCTGCAAATCGCGGTCAGTGATCAAGGTTTCCCGTGCTCGCGCCAACTCGCTCTGTACCAAAGCCAGTTCTGCATCCCGGCTACGGGCGCCCTCTTCGAACCGTGCCAACTGCGCGGACCGCCCGAACCACCAGGCCAGCGTGATGCCAATCAGCAGGCCAAGTGCAGCAGTCAGAGCGGGCAACAACCAATCCATTTCAGAGTCCTGTGCACCGGGCACGTCGATATAGACCGACATGATACCGGGCACACCACCCATCAAGGACTAAATCACGGCGGGACCCCTTCGAATCCATCCGCGGTCATCTCGTTTTGCGGCGGCGGTGTCTCGATCTGCGGCACAAGGGAAAAACTGCCGGTTCCGCGAGTCGGCAGATTGCGACTGAAAATGGTCAGATTGCCGGTTCGGCGACCGAACGCGCCATCTGCCTGCCGACAGGGCATGAGTACATCGTTTTCGCCGAACCGGGCGCTATCGACTACGTGCCCTTGCAAACATGGGGCGGTCGGCGCCAGCGTCTGGACGACCGAATAGTCGGGCAGGTCTCTCGCGCGGAATGTCGAACTGACACCCGCAGGAAACAAGGAAACTTGCTCCGTGATCAGGGTATTCCCTGCAAAACCTCGCGGCA
>JBEIPT010000572.1:0-1948 GCA_040376895.1 Lysobacteraceae bacterium
CGAGGCGTACCTGATCGAAGGCGGCAAGGTCACACGACCGGTGAAGGGCGCCACCCTCGTCGGTTCAGGCCCCGAAGTCATGCAGCGGATCGTCATGCTCGGCAATGACCTCAAGCTTGATGCCGGCGTCGGAATCTGCGGCAAGGATGGTCAGAGTGTGCCAGTCGGGGTAGGGCAGCCGACGCTGAAGATTTCGGCGATGACGGTGGGTGGTACGCAGGCGGGGTAGTCCAAACAAGGACGAACGGCAATTCAATGACACCATGCGGGCCAGTTCATTTGAATCGGTTCGCAAACGAGTCATCCGAGATCAAGTCAATTGCAGACTCGATAGCGAACGACAAACCGCAACTCGTGGCAACACCGGTGTCACGTCCAAACTGTCCGAAGCCGTCACGAAGACCCAGCCTCCCATTTTTTGGCTGGATCCAGCACTGGGCCGATGACGTTTGAGCAGTCCATCGCCGCGATTTCAACCGAAGCCGCCCCGACCAGGCGGCTTTGGTCGTTTCTGAGCGATGCATTTTCGGGTTTCTGGCAGCCTGCCCGTGGACACGTCCTTTCGGTGGTGTCGGCCTTCGGAAGTGGGTGGACCAATACCGTCGCCAATGCAAGCGTCACGGGACAACAACAAAAATCGACCTACTACGCCATGGTTCAAGCCGCGAATGTCGTGCTGGTCGCCCACTCATTCGCGCAACGTTGGGCGGTACATCGGAAAACCAAGGGTATCTGGCCCTCCACGCCATGGCGGAAGCCGGCGCGCAAGGCCGGGACAAATTTGCCACCGTTCAACGATAGGAAGCACCATGGGTTGCCCACCAGGTCTTCCAGCGATCCACATCGGCTTCATCGTAGAGGATACGATCCAGGTCGATTCGGGGTGCAGAGGGATCAGTCACGAGTTTCGACAAAAGGATGACCGCCTGGTGGCGCGGCGCTGCAATGGCCACATCCGTATGGACAACCCCGTCCGGCCCGATCGGGCGACCACCACGGACCGTGCTCGCCAATTGCTCGGCAGCCGCGACAATCATGTCGTTGCCGCCGACTTCCGCGGCATCGACAAACGCAGCGCGAAGGCGCATCAGGTCGCGGCTGGCCATTCCATCTCGGATGACCGCGCGAGCTTCGGTGTCGCCGAGTGCCGCGAGGGACTTTTGCATATAGCGCCGTCGTGACGGATCACGCTCATCGGCTATTGCGGATGGCCACTCAGTGCGCAGGGAGCGCAACAAAGCATGTTCGATGCCCTGTGCGGCTTGCTTCAGCGCAATCAGGTCACCTCGCCGCGCATGTGCCGCAGCAACGCTGACGCGCATGTCGACCGATGGCTCTGCGGGCGGGGACGCATGCAGGGTACCCATCGCCAGCAGCGAAGCTGCGGCCAAACGAATTGCCAGTTGGCGGGCGTCAGTCATGGTCGAGTTCCTTGAAGAATTCTGCATTGGGTATCGGGATATTAGGAATGGAACCTGATCTTTGCCCAGTCTATGGATTGACCAAATTCCAGTGTGCATAGGGAATCCTGCATCCGGATAAACCGTCGATGTTTGCATGCATCAAGTCGCGTCTATCGCTGGTTGGATGCGGTGCTGGCGAGGAAATGCCCAGCAAGTGGCCAATCTCATGCGCCGTGATCACGATCACGCCTGCATTCTTGGCATCACCGAACCACGCTTCACCTCGGGCATCGTCGGCCAGTGCAACCGGGTATTCGTATTCCTTCGCATAGTAGATATTGAATGCACCCGCGACCTTCGCCGAACTGAGCACATTCACTTCGGCATAGGTCGTCGATACGGCCAGCGGGTCGGCCAGTTTCCCGTTGTGATCGAGGTCGTAATTCATCGTTGCTGCGTTCGACGTTACCGTGAAGTGAACGTTCGCCTGTTTGCCCCAACTGTTGTTGTTCAGATAAGTCTGCAGTGCTCCCGCATTGGGAACG
>JBEIPT010000365.1:0-3980 GCA_040376895.1 Lysobacteraceae bacterium
CCGGAAATTGCCCCTGTTAACATGGTGGCTTCCTTTCACGAACGCTCCGGGCGACAAGTCCGGCGGGAGTTGCAGCATGAATCTGATCGACAAACTGAACGAAATGCGCCAAACCGGCGGTGCCGCTCTGACGCAGGGCCTGACCGACACACTGATCACCGACTTCGCCGCCGGCTATCCGGAACTGGTCGAGGCGATCGAGGATGCGTACGCGCAGTTCATCCAGATCAAGTCCGAGTTTCCGGAACTGCTGCAGCTGGATGAACGCGAGCAGATGCGCCAGGTGCAAGCCGGCTACATCAACTTCTATCAGGACGATGCGGTGAATCCGTATGTCGCCCTCGCCGGCCGCGGCCCTTGGGTGGTCACGCTGAAGGGCGCGGTGGTTCACGATTCCGGCGGCTACGGCATGCTGGCGTTCGGGCACGCGCCGAAACACGTGATCGAGGCGATGGCGCGTCCGGTGGTCATGGCCAACGTCATGACACCGAATCTGTCACAGCTGCGTTTTGACCGGGCTTTGCGCAAGGAGATCGGGCAGCGTCGTGGCAATTGCCCGTACAGCCGTTTCCTGTGCCTGAATTCCGGGTCCGAGGCCATGGGTCTTGCCGCTCGGATCAGCGACGTCAACGCCAAGCTGATGACCGATCTGGGTGGCCGGCACGCCGGCAAGCCGATCAAGATGTTGGGCCTCAAGGGCGCCTTCCATGGCCGCACCGACCGTCCGGCCCAGGTCAGCGATTCCAGCCGGAAGACCTACCTGCAGCATCTGGCGACGTTCCGCGGCGCCGACAATCTGATCACCGTGACGCCAAACGACGTCGATAGCCTCAAGTCGGCGTTTGCCGAAGCCGATCGCAACGGATGGTTCATCGAAGCCGTGTTCGTCGAGCCGGTCATGGGTGAAGGGAATCCTGGTGTCGCGACCACGCCTGAGTTCTACCAGGCAGCACGCGAACTGACGGAAGCGCATGGCAGCCTGCTGATCATCGACGCGATCCAGGCCTGCATTCGTACGACCGGATACCTGTCGATCATCGATTCACCAGGTTTCGAGCATCTCCCGGCGCCGGATATCGAGAGCTACTCGAAGGCCATTGCCGCGGGCCAGTACCCGCTATCGGTCCTCGCGGTCAACGAAAAAGCCGCAGGGATCTACCGCAAGGGCATCTACGGCAACACGATGACCACCAATCCGCGTGCGCTGGATGTGGCGGTTTCGGTGCTCGGCAGCCTTACCGCCGACGTGCGCTCGAACATCACGTCGCGTGGCAAGGAATTCCTGGCCAAGCTCGAAGCGCTGGCGAAAGAACTGCCGGGCACGATCACCAAGGTCCAAGGTACAGGCCTGTTGTTCTCGGCCGAACTGGCACCGCAGTTCAAGTGCTACGGCTCCGGAAGCACCGAGGAATACCTGCGTTGGCACGGCTTTGGCGTAATCCACGGCGGCACCAATTCGCTGCGTTTCACCCCGCCGTTCACGATCACCGGCGCCGAAGTCGATCTGATCATCTCCGGCGTGCGTCGGGCGCTGGTCGAAGGCCCGCGGATGCAGGCGGACGTTGCCAAGGCGGCCTGAGCGCAATCTTCGAACCGGATCGCGCGGCAAGTAACCTCTGCCGGAGATGCTTCTGCAAGAGAGGCTTCTGTGGGAGCGGCTTCTGTGGGAGCGGCTTCAGCCGCGATAGGGTGCTTGCCGAGACTGTCTTCACTCGCGCCTGAATGCTTCACCAGCGATGCGACGTTGTCCCATCCGTGCAATCCCTCCCCGATGCCGGCCCGGGGAGGGATTGGGGGTTTAGGCAAGCACTTCGCCCTTGTGCTTCGCCCTGCGAAGCACAAGGAGCCGTTGAACGAACCGTCCTACCAGCGGTACTCGAGGTCCACCAGAAACCGTTCGACGTCTTCGCTCTGGTCGTCGCGACGCTCGCGCGAGAACGCCACACGCGTCGACAGACTATCGCTGATGCCGTATCCGACCCACGGCAGGCAGCCCCGCGAGAAACTGTGGAACCACCATTCGTCATCGGTGAACGGCGCCAGAGCCGCATCACGTTGAATTCGCTGACAGGCTGCTCCGAGTTCGACACCATTGAGGCCACGACGGTCACCAAGCACCGCGCTGACCCGACCGGCATCCCGCAGCGTACCTTCGTCGACGCCTGGTGCTGCGCGAACACCCAGGTTTCGCGCCAGATCGATCTCGAAACGGAACGGCCAATCGAACACCGTGCCTCGCGTCGCCAATTGCAGATCGACGATTTCATAGTCACTGCGAAACACTGCGCCGCCAAGGATTCGCTGGTTCGTGCGACCAAGCCCCTGTACTGCCAGAACGTCGATATCCGACCAATCCAGATAGGCCAGCAGTCCCTCAAACGACCAGTTCATCCCTTCGCGGAAATGCAGGCCGGCCTGAATGGCAGCAAGCCTGGATTCGTCGCCATACAGGTGGTCGACGGTAAACACGCCAGCAACGACGGACCAGCGGTGGAATTCGCCGAAACCCTGGCTGTGCGACAGGCTGATTCCAGCAGGCCGCAAATCCGGATCGAACAGCATGGGACTCAGGCGCAGGGGCATCGTCGTCTTGCCGAACAGCAGGCTTGATTGGTCACCGAAGTTCCAACGACCGTAGAACTCGTCGACGTTGAGGTCGTCGTTGCGTTCGTTGTCGAGATTGACGCGATTCGTGGCGTTATCGTATGAGCTGAGCTGACCCTCCAGCGTCGCGCCCCACTCGAATTGATCCATCGCACCGCGCCAGCCCGTTCGCACGCGCAGCCGGCTTCGGGCAATCCCGTCACGGCCAGCCAGATCGTCAACCTGGTCATACCAAAGCCGCGACTCACCCCACCAATCGATGGACGATGGTGCCTGGGCTTCGCCGTCTTCAGCGGCAAACGGATCCTGCGCCGACACGGCGCCAGCCGGCAGCATCAGCACGCCCAACACGATTTTGACCAAGCTGTTCATTGCACCACTCCTTCCGGCCTGACTGACATGACAGGCGCTGAAAAAATCCGCTGCCTCTCAGCAGTCGGTCACGCGCGCAACCTGCCCAACGCTGCGCCAAGATCACTCACCGTCTGGTACCGATCGTCCGCCGATTTGGCAATACATTTCATGATCACCGCTTCAAGATCTTCCGGAATTTCCGGCCAGTAATCGGAAGGCTTGATGGGTGTCTGCTGCATCTGTGCCATGTAGATTTCCATCGTGTTGGCGCCGTTGAACGGCAGCTTGCCGCAGAACATTTCGCACAACAGGACACCGGTCGAATAGACATCGGCGCGGAAATCCACTTCATCACCGGCGAGTTGTTCGGGCGACGCATAGTGCGGTGTACCGACAAACATGCCCTGACGGGTCTGGCCTGGCTCCGATCGACGGGCAGGCCTTGCGATGCCGAAGTCCATGAGTTTGGCGTTGCCACTCTGTTCGAGGATCAGGTTTTCGGGCTTGATGTCCCGATGCAACACACCCACTTCGTGCGCTGCCGACAGTCCTGAACACAGTTGTTTCGCGATTCGAAGGCCGGCGGAGAACGGAATGCGGCCTGCCTGCTTCAGCAGGTAACGCAGCGTCATGCCGCGCACGTATTCCATCGAAATATAGGGACGCCCGTTGACGTCACCAAAATCGAAGGTGCGCAACACGTTCGGATGTGTGATGCGCCGCGCGAGTTTGATCTCGATCTTCAGCCGCTCCAGACTTTCCTCATCCATCAGCCCGGCGCCACGCAACATTTTCAGCGCGACGACGTCATCGAGTTCCAGATCGCGCGCCTTGTACACCACACCCATGCCGCCTGCCCCGAGTTCGGACAGGATCTCGTAGCGCCCGCCGAACACGGTTCCGATCGTTGGTTCGTCGCCACGTCGGGTCATCGCGCCCTGCGATTGCGGGGTGATGACGGTATCGCCGGAACTGATCGACTCGGCATGTGCGATCGTCAATCTCGGCAATGTATCCAAAGC
>JBEIPT010000547.1:0-2214 GCA_040376895.1 Lysobacteraceae bacterium
GCTGGCGCGTCTGGTGATCCTGATTGAGCTCGTGGTAGTCCAGCAACCCGAGCACGTTCGCGAGAATCTCCGGATCACCATCACTCTGGCCGCGCACATAAGCCTCGCGGTCATCCTTCGGGAGGTCGAGTGCAGCATCGAACAGTGCGCGGGAACGACGATGGAATTCAGCGGTCATCCGGGATCTGTGTGGTATCGAGTTCGCGTGCAAGCCATGTGCGGGCGTAACGCCAATGCCGGATGACCGTGGGTACAGAGACCTGGATCGCCTTCGCAATCTGCTCCACGGACAGCGGCGTGAACAACTTCAGCTCCACGACCCGTGCGTAGACTGGGTCTTGCTCGGACAGCCTCGTCAGCGCCTGGTCTACGGCAATCCAATCGACCGTTCCCGAGTGTTCCGCCAGTTCATGCTCTTCGGTGCTGTCGATCGCCACAAACAGTTTGCCGCCGGCACGCTTTTCCGCAAAACGTTCGCGAAGGTAGTCCATCACCACGCGACGAACCACGGTAGCGGCGATCGCAAAGAACTGCTCCCGGTTCTGCCAATCGACCTTTTGCTGCTCTCGCAGCCGAATGTAGGCTTCCTGTGCGAGGTCGGTAGCACTCAGGGTCAGGTTCTGGTTCTGCCGACGGACCTGACTGATGGCTACTTGCCGGAGCAAGGGGTAAACCGCCCGCGCCAATTGTTCCTCTGCAGCGCGGTCGCCGGAGCGCCACTGACCCAGCAAGGTGGTGATCGAGACATCGGATTGCATCATGGCTGGCCCCTGGCGGGGCTACGGGCAGCAGGAACAGACCCCAGCGTATCAAATCAGCAGCACATACGCAGGAAGGGAACTCGGGTTCGAGTACTTGCCCGACCCATTCAGGTATCGATCCCGCCGCAGCATCAACCTGGACGGGAAACGACAACGGTGGCCTGTCATTCGAAGCCATCGGAGAACAACAGACCCGTTGGCGCGCCCTGGGTCACGTACACATCCGGCAGATCGCCACTGATGTCGGCATCCGAACGATTGAGACCAAAGGCCGCAAAGACGATGGCGCTGCCGTCCGGATTGATGCGCGGACGCATCACGAAGTCGCGTCCGGCGACCACATCCTGATGCGAAACGAACGTCTGGATGCTGCCGGTTTGCAGATCCGCGAGCAGACCACGCGAGTCCAACGCGAAGCCATCGGCACCGGCGCCCGGGATATAGGCGACGTAACGCCCATTGCCTGAGATTTCGCAAATGGTTCCGCCGACTGTGCCGACAGCGCCATCCACGGGCCGACTGACCAACCGCGTTGAACCCGACTGTCGGTCAGTGACAAACACATCGGCCACAGCACCATTGGTGTCATCGGCGACCAGATTCGTGCTGTCGGAGTAAAAGGCAACAAAGCGTCCGTCATCGGACACCGAGGGCCAGTCGGAGAAACCATCTTCCGCGGCGCCACCCAGGCCGACCGAAACCGGCTCACTGTTCGTCGTCAAACGATCCCAGATGCGGACCTTTCCGAGCTCAGTGAACACCACAAATCGACCATCGGGGGTAATCGCTCCGAGTTGTGAGGAATTGCCGACCAGCGTCGTGGTGCCAGCAACCCGATCACGCAGGTAGACCCTTCGCTGCACGGTGTTGGCGCCGGGCACCAGATTCGATGCCATCGACATGAATGCCACATAGTTTCCATCGTCCGACACACGCGACCAGTGGCCGCGGGTGCGATCACCCTGCTGGTTGGCGGCCTCCCCCGCAGTACTGATGTTGATGCGCTCCACGGCCATGGTTTGACGGTCCAACCAGAACACATCGCACAGGTTGTTCAGGTCGTCGACGATCAGATTGGTGGCGCAGGACTCGAACGTGACGAAACGACCGTCACCGGAAATATCGTTGGCACGCGACATGCCATTGGCCTGCGTGCCCCCGGGCGCAAGACTCAACAGAGTGCTCGTGCCGGTGGCGCGATTGCGCAGAAATACATCCTCGACATTGTTGCTGTCGGCTATCACCAGATTACTGGCGATGGAATTGAACAGCACCAGATTGCCATCGTCGGAGAGAGATTGGGTACGCGTACCGGCGTTCGGGGTGAGGGGATCGGGAGCGTCGGCGCGACCACTGGCTCCGTTGGCGATCAGCGTCGGGCCGGCCGGCTGAGACCGAGTGGACAACCACGTCGGATTGACCGCTGCACCTTGAACATAGAGGTCGGCGAGTA
>JBEIPT010000071.1:0-12012 GCA_040376895.1 Lysobacteraceae bacterium
GTCGATCCAATCGCCATCATCGGAGATGTAGGTGTCCGAACGCGTCGCTTCGTCCAGTTTCGGCATCCTTCGTGGGGGCGGCAGGTCCCGTTCGCGACGCTCGTTGCGATCCGCAATTTCCGCCCGTCTGTTGTAGCCGAACTGCGGGAAGAATTCGCCATTGTTGAAGAACGTGCCGTTGTGGTTGATCGAGTTGGGCGCACCGGAGTTCGTGAAGCCCTGATGACTGACTTCAATCGTGAACGGGAACTCGAACTCTGCGCCAGCCGCCAAGGGTGTGTCGAACGTGAACACGTGCATGCCCATTCGCTGATCTTCCAGCGTCTGTTTTGCGCCGACGGGCCTGAGTTCCTGAACAGCAAAGTCCGGATCCAGGAACACGGTCATCTTGTCGAGTGGCGTGGCATGCTTATTTTTCACCCGGTACTTGCCTTCGATGCGAACACGACGCTCGGCCGGGAAGATGTCGACCTGGGCATCGGCAGCGATGATCCGCGGCTGCAACTCACCCTCGATCTTGCGCCAGGCCTTTTCGTACTCGGCCCGAAGGTCCAACTGCTTGTCCCCGGCTCGGTACGTATTGAGCACAGTAGTGTTGTACAGGATGAATCCAGCCAAACCCATCGTGGCCACAATCGTGCCGAACAGAGCGTAACCAGCGCCACCACGCAGTCGGGTTCGAGCAACGGTGATGCGATGCCGAAATGGTTCCGGCGTGCCGCGCACCCAGAATGCCGCGGCAACCAGCAACGCAGCCAACGTGAACAGGGTCCAGTACGACTCGAACCAAGCCCAGCCCACGAGGAAATGACCGAAACCGTTCATGTCGGAATACGGCGTTTGAGAGGCGCTACCGAAGTTGACGAGGTTGTGGTCGAACTCCAGAACACCCAGCACGATCTGCGATACGACGATGCCGATCGTCAGCAGGTAGCCAACGAATTTGTTGTGTGTGATCACCTGGAACACGATCGACAACCAGCCGACCAGGATGAACGACACCGCCGGAATCGCCAGACCGACGAGATACAACATCGGTTCCAGCCGGGTGAATCCCTGGAGCAACTGATACCCCATGCACCACAGGGCACCCATCAGGAAGAACAGCACGACAACCACGACCAGCGCCGAAGCCTTGGCGGCAAGCGGCACCCAGTTCGGCACCGGGAATGCATCGATCACACCGTCCAATCGGGCGCCGCGTTCCCGCCAGACCAACTCTCCGGCATAAAACATCACGACGAAGATCAGCAAGAACGCATAGGACCCCTGAATCGACTGCAGCATTTGTGCCGTGACCGGATACAGCGGGGTGTCGTACATGGGCGCCGACCCTTCGAGGGTACCGATCAGATTCATCAATCCGAACGCGACCATGATCTGGAAGGGCACCGACTTCAGGACATGCCAGGTGTCGAACCGCGTTTGTTTCCAGTACTGACGGAACGCACCCAGCGCGCCGCTTGGTGCAGGCGTCCGCACGATGCGCGCGACAGGCGCCTTCAGATTCAAGGCCTCGACTGCCTTGGCCTTCCGCTGGAACCAGGGTTTGCCTGTTCCCAGTCGCTGGGTGCGGAACAGACGAAGCGTCGCAAGCATCAGCACGGATGCAACCGTCAGCCACAATGCACGGTTCGCCAGGATGTAGCCGGACATCCCCGGCAGCAGGGTGTTTCGCTCCTCGGCTGTCCAATAACGTGCCGTCAGACCCAGCGCGCGTGCGCCAAACGGGTCGGCAAGCGCCGCAATCCAGAGATTGTCGAGATCGCGCGTGAACGTTCCGGCCACGGCCCACAACACGAAGAACGCGAGGATCGCCAGGTAGACACCCAGGATGCTTCGCGTCAGTGCCGCGAACAGCATGATCAGAGCTGCCGAAAAAATCAGGTTCGGCAACACGAACACGGTCAGTCCGTAGACGAACGGACCTATGGAGAACGGTCCAAGCCGGGCAGCGTCGATCCACGGCATCGCGGCGCCGAGCATCAAGGCGAGCGCCACACCCAGATAGATCAGCATCGACACCAGCACGCCGGCGCTGAACCGACCCAGCAGATAACTCTTGGCGCCGATCGGCTTCGAGAAGAACAGTTCGGAAGTGTTCATTTCAAAGTCGCGCAGCAGCGCACCGCCGACAAAGGCCCCGGAGATGAACAGGCCCAGGATGGTGAACACATTGAGGAACTGGATGATCACGAACGGTGCGTTGCGATGCACGTTGCCGATCGAGCCACCGATCTGCACGGCATCACTGGTGGTTGCCGCGAAAGCGAACAATGCAAACACAGCGATGCCGATCCACAGCAAGGGCGAGCGCCACTGGAAGCGCAGGTCGAACTTCAGGAATTCAAGAAACATGGTCGTTGCCCTCAGGCGGCCTTGGCACGGTGACGGGACAGCTCCCCGAAATAGACATCCTCGAGCCCCGCGCTGATTGGCTCGAAGCCGTCACCGGGATTGCTGTCGGACATCACATGCACCACCGGCCGGCCGCCGACCAGACGGGTCGACAGCACCTTCATTTGTTTCTTCAGGTCATCGAGCTGGTCCTTCGGCACGATCTTTCGCCAGACCCGACCTTCCACACTGCGGATGGCTTCGAGTGGTTCGCCACTGAGCAGCACCTGGCCCTGATTGATGATCGCCATCTGCGGACACAGGTCGGTCACGTCTTCGACTATGTGCGTCGACAGGATGACGACGACCTGTTCGCCGATTTCACCAAGCAGGTTCAGGAAGCGGTTGCGCTCTTCCGGATCCAGACCGGCCGTGGGTTCATCGACGATCACCAGCCGCGGCGAGCCGATCAGTGCCTGCGCAATGCCGAACCGCTGCCGCATGCCGCCGGAGTAGCCGCCGAGTTTCTGTTTGCGAGCCGACCACAGGTTGACCTGGTTGAGCAGGGCCTCGACGATTTCCTTGCGTTCACGCGGCTGCACGAAACCCTTGAGCGCCGCAAAATGGTCGAGCAAATCTTCTGCGCTGACTTTCGGATACACGCCAAAATCCTGCGGAAGGTAGCCGAGCACCCGGCGAACCGCGTCCTTGTCCTTCAATACGTCGATCTCATCCAGTTGCGCACTGCCGGAATCCGCTTCCTGCAGGGTGGCCAATGTGCGCATCAACGACGACTTTCCGGCACCGTTCGGGCCCAGCAGGCCGAACATGCCCTTCGGAATGGTGAGGGTGACCGACTTCAAGGCCTGCACGCCATTGGCATAGGTCTTGGACAGATTCTGGATGTTCAGCATGACTTCCCCGTCTCGTTATGGTTAGGTGCGGCCCCGCCGCAGAGTGCATGGTGGCGGGTCGGTATGACGTCTACACATGCTGTTTGTCATTTTGTCGGGCATGACCTATGACCCATCCCGGCAGGAAAACCGATCGCCAAGGCGGTATCCTTGCGCTCTTTTGAACCGTCGGGATCGAGTCATGGCAGGTCATTCCAAGTGGGCCAATATCCAGCACCGCAAAGGCAAGCAGGACGCCGTTCGTGGGCGCATGTTCACCAAGATCAATCGCGAGATCTTCGTCGCGGCGCGGGAGGGCGGCGGTGACGCCACCACCAACGCACGATTGCGCGCGGCCCTGGACAAGGCCTTCATCGCCAACATGCCGAAGGACACGGTCGAACGTGCCATCAAGAAGGCCACTGGTGAACTGGAAGGCGTGAGTTACGAGACGATCCGCTACGAGGGTTATGCTCCGGGCGGAATTGCGGTGATCGTCGATTGCCTGACCGACAACCGAACCCGCACCGTCGCCGATGTCCGGCACGCGTTCGTGAAGTACGGCGGCAATCTCGGCACGGATGGTTCGGTCGCATTCCTGTTCAAGAAGCTCGGCGTGCTGAGTTACGCACCGGGCACCGACGAAGATCGCATCACTGAAGCAGCGATCGAAGCGGGCGCCGATGACATCGTGGTGCATCCGGACGACGCCAGCATCGATGTGCTGTGTGCGCCCGATGTGTTCACGCAGGTACTGGCCGAGATGCAGAAGGCCGGCTTCAAACCCGACCAGGCCGAAATCACCATGCGCGCCGACAACGATGTCGCAGTCGAAGGTGAAACCGCTCAGCAGGTCGTCAAGTTGCTCGACAAGCTGGAAGAACTCGACGACGTGCAGAACGTGTACTCGAACGCGGAGCTCGGCGCCGACGCCTACGCATGACACGCATACTCGGCATCGATCCCGGCAGCCAGCGCACCGGCATCGGCTTGATCGATGCGGACGATCGCGGACAGATGACGGTGGTCCACCAGACCACCCTGCATCTGCTCAACAACGATAACTTTTCACTGCGCCTGAAGCAGATCTTCGATGACCTGAGTGTGATCCTGCGGGAGTATCAACCTCAGGAAGTGGCGATCGAGCGCGTGTTCATGGCCAAGAATCCGGATTCGGCGCTGAAGCTCGGACAAGCCCGAGGCGCCGCAATCTGTGCGGTCGTGAATACCGGGCTTGGCATCAGTGAATATGCGCCGAAAGAAATCAAGCAGGCGGTCGTGGGCAGCGGTGGTGCCGACAAGGCGCAAGTCCAGCACATGGTCGGCATGTTGCTCGGCCTGCGCGAAAAGTTGCAGGCCGATGCCGCGGATGCCCTGGCGATCGCGATCACCCATGCGCACACCCGCGCAACCGTCGCCCGGATCGGTATTCCGCGTACGGCCTGGCGCAGACGATAAGGAGCCCCACCATGATCGGTCGCCTGAAAGGGATTCTGGTTTCCAAACAACCACCGGCGTTGATGATCGATGTCAACGGCATCGGCTATGAACTCGAAGCGCCGATGTCGACGATCTACGAACTGCCGGAGATCGGCCGCGAAGTCGTGTTGATCACGCACTACGCGGTCAAGGAAGACGCCGTGGCGCTCTACGGTTTCCATCGGGAAAGTGAGCGCAGCCTGTTCCGCACCCTGCTCAAGGTCAGCGGCATCGGCGCGAAGACGGCGCTGGCGATTCTGTCCGGAGTCAGCGTCGATGAATTCGCGCGATTCGTGCAGACCGGCGACATCAGTTCACTGACGCGAATCCCCGGAATCGGCAAGAAGACCGCCGAGCGCATCATCGTCGAGTTGCGCGATCGCGTCGACGGTCTGGTCGGCAGCATGGCCACATTACCTGCGGGCGGTGGCAAGGGTGTCGCCCATGATCCCGTCGCCGAGGCCAGTGCCGCACTCAGCCAGTTCGGCTACAAGCCGGCGGAAGTGCAGAAACTCATCAAGGAAGCTGCCGAAACCGGCGACACCGCCGAAGCGATCATCCGCAAGGCACTGAAAGCCGCGCTGCGCTGACGACATCAATCAAGTGCATCGCGATCCATCGACGCATCGGGGCTGAAGTCTGTTGACCGCGGCCTCGAGGTAATCCGGTTCGCGCCTGGAGGCGGCTTTAGCCGCGAATGCGACGGTGTGCAAACCGTGCAAGCCCGCCCCGATGTTCGGGGAGGGTTGGGTGGGGTTTAGGCAAACACTTCGCCCTTGTGCTTCGCAGAGCGAAGCGCAAGGCGCGGCGATCTCAGTCCTGCGACAAAGCCTGACGGAAGGCGCTGACCGGCAACAACGCACATTTGCGTCGCGCGGGCGCAGCCTTCAATTCAATGAACGCAGCCAGATCTCCGAGCAGATCAGACGCATCGGTTTTCCCATGTTGAATCGCATGGTCCGCTTCGTCGAGCAGCCGAAGTGCCCCGTCACGCGATTGGCCGGGCAGCAAACCACAGAGGATCGAGGCGGCAGCCGTGCAGATCGCGCAACTGTCGCCCTGAAACGTCGCCTGGCCAATCTGATCATCGGCGCCCAGCAACAGGGCCACGTCGATCTGGTCGCCACAGGAGCGATTCTCGGCAGCACCTCGATGACTGGCCTCGGCCAAGACCACGAATCCGACCGGCTCACGGTTGTGGCGCAACACGAGATCGCTGTAGACAGCGCTGATGGATGGCGTGGAATCACTCATGCCTGCGCCTGTTCGATCAATCGTTGCACCCGTTTCTCCGATACCGGCTCGGCCGTGCCGAGCTCCTGAGCAAACTGTTGCACACGAAGTTCCTCAAGTAACCATCGCAGGCGTTCGTAGTCTGGGTGTTCGGTTTTGGGCAATTGCGACTGGAACTGGTGAATCACCAACATGCGCGCCTGGTCCTTGCGCGGATCGGCGAGCAGGCGATCCACCCGAAGCCGCATCGCTTTCAGATAACGCGGCAGATCAGTCAGACGCTGACGCGCCAAACGGCGGGCAAAGCCGGCGAACACCAACCCGTCCAACTGTGCGCGCAGGTCGTCGAAGTTTGCCTTGGCAAAGCCGAGCAGCGGTGGCTTCATCTTGGGCAAGAGTTCGGCATACGCCGCCAGAGCCGATTCGATCAACGCCAGTCGCTTTACGGCATCCGGAAACCAGGCTTTGCGCACAGCCTGTTCTGCAAGCGCGAAGCCATCCGCAGATCGTGCGGTCCCCGGATCGTTGGTCAGCAGATCATCGAGTGTGCCGAGCAACACATCCTCGCGTAGTTGGTCGGGCGAGCCGATTGGCGTGTAGGCCAAGGCGAGCTTTGGCGCCAATGGCAATTGCTTGCGCAGTTTGGTGATGTCACCGGAGACTGCAAACCGGAGCAGGCGGTGAACACCCTGCCGATGCTCGCGCACAGCTTCTTCGCGATGTTCGAAGACTTGCCAGTCCACGCGCTGACCACGATCCACCAGCGCCGGCCAAGCCGTCAGGCCCGACTTCGTGCGGATCGACTCGGGCACCGCTTCGGCGGGCAGCACCCGGACGTCTGTCTCCGCATACTCCTTAGACGCCTTCTGCGCGAACGCATGACGCGCGCGTTCGGCGTAATCCTTCTTCAGGGCATCGAGGTCACGGCCACCAGCCAGTGCCCGGCCATGTTCGTCGAGCAATTGAAACCGCATGCGGAAATGTTTGGGCAGTTCGTGTTCCGCGGCCAGCCAGTGTTCGCGCCCTACCTCGACGCCGGTGACCCGTTTCAGAAACGCCGCAAGCGCCACATGAACATCCTGGTCGCGCGGGGGCTGTGATTCCAGAAACGCCTTCGCAAAGTCCGGCGCCGGCACAAAATTGCGCCGCAGCACTTTCGGCAGGTTGCGGATCAGCTCGGTCAGCTTGTCGCGCAGCAGACCGGGCACTAGCCAGCCAACCGCGGATTCCGGCAGGGCGTTCAGCCAGTTGAGCGGCAAGACCAGCGTCACGCCATCCATATCCGATTGCGGATCGAAGACGTAGGTCAGACGAAACCGTTCCGGGCCGATCCGCAATGAATTCGGGAATTGTTCTTCGTGTGCCGCATCCGTTGCCAGCACCGCATCGAGCGTCCACACCAGCGACTGCTGTGTCGCGGCATCGGCCTGCGCGAGAAATCGATCCAGCTGGCCGGTGGTACAGATGTCGGCGGGCAATCGATTGCGCCACCAATCGGCACGTGCCGCCTCGTCGATCAACAGACCTTCGCGGCGCTGCTTGGCTTCTTCAGCGCGTGCCTGGACCAGCACCTGACGCGCGCGCTGGATCAACGGCGAACGACTGTCGAGTTGCAGTTCCGGCATTGCCTCGGCGATGAACAGGTCATGCGCTGCAACCGGATCGACACTTCCGTAGTGAATCGGCCTGCGTTCGATCAGGACCAGACCGAACAGACTCACCTGCTCATCGGCCATCACCTGGCCGCGACTGCGTTCCCAGCGTGGATCGAGGTAGTTCCGTTTCAGCAGATGCGCCGCGGCATCGATCACCCACTCGGGTTCGATGCGGGCGTTCGTCATCGCGTAGATCCGCTGGATGTCCAGAATCGCTGTGGTCATCAGCCACTGGGGCGGCTTTTTGGCCAGCGCCGAGCCGGGAAACACCTGGAACTTGCGGCCTCGTGTACCGTGATACTGGCCCTTCTCGTCCTTGCGCCCAAGCATGCTCGGGAAGCCGGTGAGCAGGCTGCGATGAATGGCCTCGTACGTTGCGGATTCGGCAGCCAACGGCCAACCCAGTTCTTCGACGATCAACAGCAGCTGGCGATGCAGTTCACGCCACTCACGCATCCTCAGGAAATTCAGGAACCGTCGTTCGCACCAATCGCGCAGTTTTGATTGCGTCAACTCCTGATGCGCCGCGTCGTAGGCTCGCCACAGGTTCACCGCCCCAAGAAAATCGGACTGAGGATCGACGAATTCACCATGGGCGGCATCGGCAGCCTGTTTGGCTTCGGCGGGCCGCTCCCGGGGATCCTGAATCGACAGGAACGAGCAGATCACCAGGCATTCGGCAAGCGATCCACGGGATCGTGCGTCGATCAACACCCGAGCGAGTTTGGCGTCGATCGGAATCCGTGCGGCAAGCCGACCTTCGGCCGACAGCTTGCGCTTGTCGTCCGTGATCAAACCCAGTTCGGTCAGTGTCTGAAAGCCTTCGGCAAGCGCCCGTTCTTCAGGTCGCTCGACAAAAGGAAACTTGCCAACGTCGCCGAGTTTCAGGCTCAACATGCGCAGGATCACGTTGGCCAGCGACGCACGCAGGATCTCGGGCTCGGTGAATTCCAGGCGCTGGATGAACTCGTCGGCAGCAAACAGTCGATAACAGATACCCGGTCCGACTCGACCGCATCGTCCTGCGCGCTGGTTCAGGCTCGCCTGAGAAATCGGTTCGATATGCAGCCGCTGCACCTTGTGGCGATGGCTGTAACGCGAGATCCGAGCCACGCCGGTGTCGACGACGTAGCGAATCCGAGGCACCGTCAGCGACGTTTCGGCGACGTTTGTCGCCAGCACGATGCGTCGTTTCGGCCCCGGTGAGAACACGCGATCCTGTTCCTTGCTCGACAGGCGCGCATACAAGGCCAGGACTTCGGTCTCGCGATATCGGCGCTGCTCGATCTGCCGATGCGCGTCGCGGATTTCGCGTTCGCCGGGCAGGAACACCAGCACATCCCCGAGCGGATCCTCACGCGTGATTTCATCGAGCGCTGCGATCAGGACCTGCCCGCGCGATTCGTCGCGGGTTTCGGTGGGCGGGCGATAACGGATTTCGACCGGATAACTGCGCCCTTCCACCTGCACGATCGGTGCGTTGAAGAAGTGCTTGGCAAATCGCTGTGTGTCGATGGTCGCCGAGGTGATGATCAGCTTCAGATCCGGCCGCTTCTGGATCAACTGGTTCAGGAAGCCGAGCAGGAAATCGATGTTGAGGCTTCGCTCATGCGCCTCGTCGATGATGATCGTGTCGTAGCGGTTCAACCACGGATCGTGTTCGGTTTCCGCGAGCAGGATGCCATCGGTCATGAACTTGATCAGCGACTGCTCACTGACCTGATCCGTGAAGCGCACCTGGAAACCGACCAGATCACCCACTTCGGTCGACAGTTCACTGGCCACCCGGCGCGCGACACTGCGAGCGGCCACTCTGCGTGGCTGCGTGCAGGCGATCATGCCAGCGACACCGCGACCAGCTGCAAGACACAGTTTCGGCAACTGCGTGGTCTTGCCCGAACCGGTTTCACCGGCGAGTACGATCACGCGTTCTTTCTGGATCAGCCGGATGATCTCGTCGGCATGTGCGGCAATCGGCAACACCGTGTCGACTTCGATCTTCGGCAACCGCGCCTGACGCGCCAGAAACCTGGCTTGAGACGAAGCGAGTCGTTTCTCGAACGAGACTCGGCGTGCGTCTTCGGCAGGTGCGTCACCCAAACGCTGCCAGGCTTGCCGCAAGGCATGGCGATCGGACAGCAGCGTCTGTTCCAGCGCCGCATCCAGGCGTCGCCGGTCCATGTGCAACTGCGATGGCCCGGTTTCCGGCAACGACATCGAGGCTTCCAATCTGGGGGCGAAGGTTCGCCTGACCCGCCATTATCGCGCCATCCACGTGAAACGGGCAGTAGCAGGGTCCACGAGACACGATGCACAATCACGGCATGAATGCCCATCCCGCCAAAGTCCTGGTCAGCGCCTGCCTGTTGGGTGAGCCCGTACGCCATGACGGCCGGGACAAAGGGTGCGCCGATGCGGTGTTGCATCGGTGGCGGATGGAAGGCCGGGTGGTTGGATTCTGTCCGGAACTGGCAGGCGGATTGAGTGTGCCGAGACCTCCCGCAGAGATCGAGGAAGGCCGGGGTGGTAGCGCAGTGTTGGCTGGTTTGGCCCGTGTCCGCACCAACCTCGGGGCGGATGTCAGCGCCGAATTCATTTCCGGCGCCCAACAGGCACTGGCCTTGGCGCGCCGACACGATATCCGGATTGCCGTGCTGAAGGAGTCCAGCCCGTCGTGCGGCAGCGGGCGCATCTACGCGGGCCAGTTCAACGGCTCGGCGGTGACCGATTCGGGTGTGACTACTGCCCTGCTCCGTGCGCACGGAATCCAGGTGTTCAGTGAGCTTGAACTGGCGGCGGCCGACGCCTGCCTGCTCGCTCTGGACGCCCAGCGAGGCTGACTAGTGGCGGAACTCTGGCCCTGTGGCCGAGGTCCCGTTTTGTTCATGTCCGGTTCGGTCAGACTCTGTCCAGATCGGTTGGCCACGCCCAACTTCGGAGCTCCCATGGCATCACAACGCGTTCTCGTTATCGCCCTTCTGGGCCTGGGTGTCGCCGGTGGCGGCGCGTGGTGGTATTTCTCGCCGAAGCCGGTCGCGCCCGCACTCACCGAATTGGCGCCTGCTGAAGAGCCCGTGGTGGTCCCCACCACTCCGCAGTTTCCGGTCGACGCGATCGAGCAGGCCATGGACAGCACCAACGAGCCACTGCCGGAGCTCTTCGGCAGCGATTCGTTCGTCCGCGACAACTTGCTCACTTTGCTCGGCGATCCGAAGTTGCTGCAGCTGCTGGTGTCCGAACACTTGATTCAACGATTCGTCGGATTCGTGGACGCCCTGCCCGGTAAAAAGCTTCCGGTCGCCATGTGGCCACTGAAGCCGGCACCCGGCAAGTTCCTGGTCGAGGGTGATGCCGATCCGCTGTTTGTCGCCGGCGCCAATACCCAGCGTTATGACCGGGCCATCGGCGCGTTTGCCGCCGTCGACACCGGCGCCGCGGTGGCGTTGTACGTGCGCCTGTATCCGCTGCTGCAACAGGCTTACCGTGAACTCGGCCAAGGTGATCGATACTTCAACGATCGCCTTGTGGAAGTCATCGATCATCTGCGGGCGACGCCGGAACCGCAGGAGCCTTTGGGTGTACTGCTCGACGAAAAGGGCAACTACCTTTACCGCGACCCACAACTGGAAAGTGCATCGGCGGGCCATAAGTTCATGCTGCGGATTGGTGCTGCGCACCGGGCCACGGTCAAGGCGAAACTCACCGAGTTGCGGGATCTGCTGACTGCACAGGTCATCCCAACCGAAGTGGCTCCAGCGCCCACACCGGTAGCTCCGATCGAACTGCCGCCAGCCGAAGCGCCTGCAGCCACTGAGGGCGAAGAAGGCCCGATTGCGGTTCCGACGGAAGAGTAAGGAACGCGGACCGGCCTCAGGCCGGCTTCGTGTTGGCAACTCGGGCAGTGTCTTTTTTGGCCACTCGCGCCCGCAACTGCCCGCAGCCCCCATCCACATCCTGCCCTGCGGATTGCCGCAGTTTCGTCAGGATGCCGCGTCGGTGCAGATGCCGTGCCATCTCGCGGGCGCGATCGACACTGGGCCGCTTGAAGTCCAGCCCCTCACCTTCGTTGAACGGGATGAAGTTCATCACCCCCTACTTGCCGGTGAGCAAGGCGACAATCCCGGCGAGTTCTTCGTCGGTATCATTGATGCCTTCGAGCAGTGTCCACTGATACTGGATCGGATAGCCGGTCGCCCGGGCGTAACGTTCGCCCGCTTCCACCAGTTCCGCGGGTTCGAACCGCGGCGCGCGCGGCAGCAAGGTGCTGCGCAGATCGCCACGGGTGGTATGCAACGACAGTGCCAGCGCCGGTTTGACCGGGCCACGAGGCAAGCGTTCGAACACACGAGGATCACCCACGGTCGAGAACACCAGGTTCTTGTGGCCGATGTCGCCCAATGTGCCGAGCAATTCGA
>JBEIPT010000381.1:0-3848 GCA_040376895.1 Lysobacteraceae bacterium
CCGAACGCGCGGCCGCCGAACATCAGGAACAGCAAGACGCACAGGCGCTGATTGCAGGCAACGATGCCGACAAGATCTGCGCAGCTTCATGGACGGCAAAAACCTTCTATGCGCGCACGAACCTGATGGAAGCCTGTTCGCGCCTGCGCCCACCAGCCCAGCCCGTTTCGCGCGGATTCTGGGGTGATCTCGCGGCCGGAATCGCCGCGTACAACCGAAGTGCTGCGGGAACTGCTGGTGTGCCGTCGGGTACGGGCAGCGCACTGCCATCCTCATCCGGAAACCAGGGCGACTTCGCGCGTTCGATGCAATCCATCGACAGCGCCTTGCGTGTGATCTCGGACCCGAACTGGAACGGTGCCGCAGCAGCCGCGCAGTGACTTGATGTGCAGGCTGGGCTGAACAAGACGTCGCCCAGCCTGCACTTGTTCTCAGCGCATCATTTTCTGGGCCATGCCCAGGATGTCGTCGAGCGGATTGCCATCACCATCGGCATCGAGCAGCGCTGCGAAGCCACCCAGGCCACCGCCAGACTGCTGCTGGCCACTGCCGAGCAGACCACCCAGCAAACCGCCGAGTCCGCCACCGGCATTGCCGGCAGGCGCGCCGCCTTGTTGTTTGGCCATAAAACCTGCAGCCATCATCGCGAGCATCGGCAGCATCTTCCGCAACAGCGACGGATCAAGGCCGGACTTCGTGGCTGCACTTTGTGCCACCGTGCGACTCACGTCCTTGGAACCAAAAATCTGGCCCAGCACGTTGTTGCCGCGGCTCACGTCGGTGGGCTCCGGCGACAAGACGGAATCGAGCAGACCACCGCCGCCGAGTTGACCGAGCAAACCACCCAGCGCACCCAAACCTTCCGGTTGTGCCTGTGCCTGCTTCTTGAAACCACCCATGATGGCCGGCAGCAGTGCCTGCGCACCCTGCGCCGCCTGATGTTCATTGATGCCGAGTTCGCGCGCCATCGACGCCAATCCGCCCGTCTGGGCAAGTAGATCATTGATATTCATGCTGTTCCTTGGTCTGTTCTTGGAATACCTGGGAGGAAGAACCCTTGCGACCTTTGGATCCTCCGGCCATGGCCAGAGGATCCAGCGGCATCAATCCAGAAGTTCTTTCGGCACATCGCCGCCGTTCGCAGCAATCTGCGCGAGCACGGTCTTGTGCAGCCACATGTTCATCTTCGCCGAATCCGTCATCAACTCAGCCGGGCACTTCAACTCGGCAGCCAGTTCCTTGCGTGCACCCAAACTGCTGTCGATATCAAGCAACTTCAGCAGGTCGACAATCGACGTGCGCCAGTTGAGTTTCTGAGGATTGGCTTTCGCCAGGGCTTCCATTTTCGCCGCGACGTCGACCAAAGCGACCGGTTTGGGCGCCGAGACCTCTGGCGTTGGTGCCGGAGCAGGTGCAGCGGCCGGAGCTGGTTTGGGTGCTGCAGCAGGCGCAGCCGGAGCAGGCTTGGAAACAGGTGCCGGAGCCGGTGCAGCTTCGGCGGAACCCAAACCAACGGCGGAAAGAATCTTGTTGAACCAACTCATGATGTGCTCCTCGAAATTGTTGCGCCGACCGCCCCCGCGGCGCGGGATCAAGTCGACCGAAGGATTCTAGCCGAGCACCATGACACCACTCGCCCACAGATCCTGAACAAGTTGATCAACAAGTGATTCGGCAGTCTTCAGCGTCGGTTGCCCATTGCCAGCGACTCCATTGGTGAGCGCGCCGGGCGGACCAACACCCATGTGCCGATCATGTGTGCCGTCGATGTCTTGTCCGCACAGAGTTTCGAATGATCGATCTGCGCGGCGACACTACTCGAAATTGTTGCGAAAGATGCTTTGCGGCAGTGCGATCGCGCCGACCTCCACCGCGCCGATGTCACACACCGAATTGGTGAGCGCGAAGTAGCGCTGATCGATTGCCGAACAAAACGATTCCCGACCCCGGTCGATCGCGATGCTCGCAGCTCCGGGCAGACGGGTCGGTGTCGGTCCGCCGTTGTCGGCCAATGGGCCAAGCGCCAGTTGTGAGGTGCTCATGTTGACCTGGTTCTGAGCGCTCACATCGGCGATCGTGAATCGGCAACTGTTCCCTGGCGTCTCGATATTGTTGTAGGCCGTCGCGGGATGTCGCTCGGCGATTGGAAACGTGCATGTGCCGCTGAGGATGCTGTTAACGATGACCAGCGAGTTGGCAGGTGTCTCGTCCAGGACGCGGAGCACCGTGGCCGAGCGTCCGACGACGCCAAATGCGTTCGCGATCAACGTGCTGCCGTTTAGCTGCATCCGTCCGGAGACCAGCGAGATCGCGCCACCGCGGAACGCATCGTTGCCCGAGAACGTGGATCGTTCAATGGTGAGGGACGGGTCCGAGGCGCCCTGGAAGCCGATCGCACCACCACCGGGATCGGTGGCGTCTTCACTGGTGACACGATTGGATTGGAAGGTGGAGCGCTCGACCAGCAGATCCCGGTTACCCCATACCGCACCGCCGCCGAGTGATGCTTCGTTGCTCGACAACAGACTGTCGACGATCTGCGTGGGCCCAGTGCTGCGAAGGGCGCCACCCCGCACACCGGAGTTGGACAGAAATGTCGAACCCAGCACCAAGGCGGTGCCGATGGAATCGAAGTTGACCGCGCCCGCGGCAGTCGTGACATTGCCGGTCGCAGCATTGCCATCGAACATGCTGTTCTCGATCTGCACCCGAAACGACGACGCGTAGGCGAGGATCGCACCGCCACCGGTGCCGCCGCTGCTGTTGCCGATGAAGCGGCTTCGACGGACCGTCACGATGCCGCCGAAATTGTTCGGAAAGCCACTGAAGCGGATCGCGCCACCACCACTTTTGGCGAGGTTGTCGATGAATTCACAATCCTCGATCAACACGAGCGGTTCGGCACCGAAGAAGCTTGCTGCGTTCAGCGCGCCGCCATGGGCATCGTTCGCCTGCGTTGCAACGTTGCCCTCAAAGCGGACGCGGCGCAGGATCATTCGATAGTCACTGATGGCCGGAGCGAACGTTCCCGTAAATGCGATGGCGCCACCTTGAAAAGTGGCGTCGTTGCCAACAAACGCCGCGTCCTCGACGGTGACCAGCGACTGAGAGAGTAATCCGCCACCATCGGAACTGCTGCCGCCCTGGATCGTGAGACCACGCAAGACCAGGCGCTTGTCGACTGCCATCACGGTGTGCAGGACACGATCGGCGGTGGTCTGGACCAGGGTGGTCGTGGCAGGCCCGGAACCGATGATCTCCAGATCGTCGAGCACGTCCAGGTCGCCAGTCGCATTGGCGTTTTCCCCCGAGCCCGCGATCGAGAGTTGCAAGGGAAGAACGGGTGTTGCCGGCAGCAGGATCCGGTCCGGGCCGGCGAGACTGTTCGCCAGCGTCACGGCCTCCCGCAAGGAACAATCACCCGGCGTACAACCGTTGGGGATTGGATCGCCGAGCAAATCCACCGTGATGTCCATGGCCGAGACCGGGCTCGCCACCAGCAGCAACGTTGACCACAACAGGGTCGGAAGACGGTGAAGCCAGACCGCGCGGCGAAGCGGATCAGCGTTTGGCAATGGGTACATTCTCATCGGAGACTCGCGGCGGCATGGATACCTGTTGCCTTTCCTTACGGAAAAGCCACCACGAAGGGGACACCGGCGACTCAGGCACTCCGATCGCCCGGACACTCACGCATTCTGTGTGCTTCAGACGCGATGTGATGCCATCTCGGCCAGTAGCCCATCGCGTGAGGCCACGAACTCAACGTCATTTCCAGAGGGCAGGGTTGGAACGACGCGGCAACCCCGTGCTTTCCTCAAGCGTTCCCGCAAGCAGGAGATTGCCGC